>JAXJTR010000130.1:0-5864 GCA_036309465.1 Acutalibacteraceae bacterium | reverse complement strand
GGTTCTTTAGCATATACAGTTGTTGGAAGATAAATCCCATATCGTCCAAT
Source organism: Acutalibacteraceae bacterium (assembly GCA_036309465.1). Classification (GTDB taxonomy): domain Bacteria; phylum Bacillota; class Clostridia; order Oscillospirales; family Acutalibacteraceae; genus CAG-964. The sequence continues at coordinate 5,814 of JAXJTR010000130.1, read as the reverse complement.
CTAAGCTTTGCAAGTTCGTTATCGTTAAGCTTTTCGATATTCTTACCAACAAACTCAACTTCGCCTGCGGTAAGTCTGTCCATACCTGAAACTGTGTAAAGAAGTGTAGATTTACCTGAGCCGGAAGGTCCCATAATAGCTACCATTTCGCCCTGGTTAACCTTAAAGCTTACATTTTTTAGGACATTGTTCTGTCTTTTGTTTGTAATATATGTTTTGCAAAGGTCTTTAACATTAAGTACTGTATTCATAATAAAATTCTCCTATTCCTAATTACTCTATATTTGAAGCGTCGCTAGACTTGATTGTGTTTGTATAAATTGATGTAAAGAATACTGAAATAATTGTAACTGCTACTAAAATTGCAGGATAAAGAAGGAAGACTTCAGTAAATGCGATTTCGTAGCCAATACCGCCTATTGCACCCATTGCAACAAAAATAGGGTCTATTATAAGCTTAGTTGCTGGCAAGCATAAAACTGCTGCAATAAGCGAAGCAACAAATGCTACCATTGCAAATCGTATTGTGTGGTACCCGATAATAGATTTGTTCGGAAATCCTATCGCCTTCATAAGAGCGATTTCTGCTTTTTCGGCTGAAATAAAGGAACGTTCCATTAGAACTGCAATTAAAACAACAATGGCAAGAACAATAATAAGAACCATATTTTTACAAGCTATCATTATGTCGTATGCACCAGTAGCAGACCTTGCAAAATCGGCAGTGTTCATTACTTTTTTTGTGTCCAAAATATCCTTTAGTTTTTCAATTCTTTCGTCAATCTCTTCCTGAGTAAGCTCATCATCAAAGTCAATTTGATAATCTAACATAGATGTTGAGTCAAATGAAGAAACATCAAAACTTTCGTGTAATCTGTTTGCTTTACCTAGTTGCATCATAGACTGATGAAATGCTGTTACTATACACTCTTTTTCTTCACCGTTAACTAACAAAGTAATTTCGTCGCCAATATTAATACCTAGTTCCTTTACAACAGCGTATGCAATTGAAATTTCGTTTTCGTTTTCCGGAGCAACACCCTCACCGTAAACATAATCCTTTGCATTTGTGCCTGCACTATGTTGGAAACATAATGTTGTTTTTTTACCATTTATTTCAGCACCGATACTATAAACCTTTTCCTGACGAGCTAAACCAGACATATTGTTATCATCAAGAATTTTTTCTATATCGTCAAAACTTTTATTCCCAAGTTGCTGAACACTAAGATAAGCATCGCTTTTTATGCAACCTAATAAAGTAAGACAAGTTTCGCTTTTTAAGGTATTTGCAGTATTTGCAAGAAGCATTACAAGCATAATAAGAAGTGCAAAAACTGAGGTGATAACGGAATATTTTTTAGGTGCACTTATAATATCATTAACTGCAAGGAAAGCATTTGAACCTAATTTACTTTTAGAAAGGTACATAAGACTTTTCTTTCTAAATCTTTCGCCTGTTTGACCATTTCTTACTGCATCAATAGGAGTAAGCTTTTTGATTTTGCTTGTGCTTATCCAGCAGAAAAACATAGTAAAACCAATTATAGATAGTGTGCAAAGCAAGCTTATCAGTATGTTGTTGTCGCTATCGAGATAGATTGATGTAGCTACAGACTGAAACATTATATTAGAGAATGAAGCACTAAAACCAAAACCGATTAACGAACCAATAACTGTAATAGCTAAATATTTGATAAGGTAAAGAGCACGAATAGAGCTATTTTTTATACCAATTGCCTTCATAACACCAATTTCACGGAATTCCTCGGCAATAGTAAAACCAATAGTGTGCTTTAAAACTACAACAGAGATAATAATAAGAAACACGCTTACAACTAAAATCAATACCACAGCAAACATATCCATAATGTAGGTGAATTCGATGGTAGATACTGGTTCATTTAATGTAATTCCTGCAAGTCCGCTAATAGCTTCCTTAACCTGTGACACATCGGTTGTGTTTATGTAGTAAACATTAGCTAATCTTTCATTTATCTTTTCATCGTTATAGAGATGCTGATAATCTTCATTATTCATAATAAATCTCGGATTTCCGAAACCACTAGAACCAAATACCGCATCTTTAGCTTTTCCTAAGTATTCAAGTTCTATAGACTTTTCACCAATAGTAATTACTATATCATCGCCAATTTTAAGGTTGTTATCTGAGGCAAAACTACTAGAGATATAAACTTTACCTTCTTCGACCTCAGTAATCACTTGGTTGTTTTGGTCAAAGTAATTAATTTGGGCATTATCAATAGAAACATAAATAGGCGTGTTGTTGGTAGTTTCTGCGTCTGCATCTACAACTTTAATATCAGAACTATAGCCCATAAGCTGAGGTTCTTTTCTACATTCAGACACACTGCTAAGATCCGTTACGGTTTTATCCAGCTCACTGTTTTCTATTCCTACTTCCAGTATAATGTAGTCGCTCATATTAGCTTTTTTAAAGAAGAAATCAAGGCCATTTGTAACTGCTAAAATATTATTAACACTGCTTGCCATAAACATCGCAGAGAGAATAACAAATATTAGCAAGATTACATTCATTGTCTTTTTTCGTTTTAAATCTTTTTTTAGTATGTTGAGATACATTTTTGTGACTCCTTTTCTTTGTTTTCTTTTCTTTTTGGTATGGTCACATTATAAATCGCAAATTATTAAATAATCCTTAAATAATTATAAAACAGAAAAAATAAAAATGCTACTATATGTAGATGCTAATATTTAATTTATATTTAGCCCAATTATTAATCGATTTTTATTTTGTAAAAAAGTCATTCTATTTCCTTTTGCAAAGGCATTATTATCAGTTTTTACACCACAATTTAAGCATATATAACAAAAACATTGGTTGATTTACTAATATGTTGAAAAAACAGAATATCAATGATAAAATAATATTGATATTGTTAAAAATAAGTGTTTATATTTATTTTTTTATAAACTTAAACGAGATTTAAGAAAATCAGGAGGAATTTAAATGAAGAAATATTCATTAAGAGTGTTGTCTGCTGTATTATCTGCAACAACATTATTATCATTTTCTACACCTGTTAATGTAAACGCTGTAGAAAAATCTAAAGATGTTATAAGTAGTAATCAACCTTTTACTATGTATGAGGACGATAAAGGTATCCACTTTATTGGTCCTACAGGTAATGACGCCATTGGTAGTGATGATATTTCTACTTATAAAAAAACATCAAATAGTTCTTTTTCTTATAATAAAGAAGATAGCAAGGCTTTAAGCAATGGTAGTACGAATATATCTGCTTCACAAGCTTTACCTGCAAGTGTTGATAATAGCCAAAGTAGATTTTTCCCTCAAATAGGAAATCAAGGTTCTTTAGGCTCTTGTACATTTTGGGCACAGGTATATTATCAGTTTACATATACAATGAATAAAGAAATGAATATAACAACTACGCCGGAAAATACATTTTCACCACAGTGGGCATATAATGTTGTTGCCGGTACCGATGAGATGGTTGGACCATATTATTCAGCCTATGCCTTTATGAAAAAACAGGGTAATGTGTTTCTAAGCCAAGTTCCTTATGACCTAAATGTAAGTTCTTTCAGTCCAACAGAAGAGATATGGAAAACTTCTATAAAATACAGATTAAAAAGTTATGAAAAGCTTGAAAATATAGGAGGTGAAGATACACAAATTACATCAGTAGATGATACAGACCTTATACAAATTAAAACAGCTCTTAACAATGGCGAAGTTTTGGCATTTTCCACTTATGTAAATAGCTGGAATTCTATGAAAATAAAAAGGGCTAATAATTTAACTGAGAGTAATAAATACGAGGGTCAGTATACAGTAAAAAGTATGACAGGTAACAACGGTGGTCATAGAATGACTATTGTTGGATATAACGATGATATTTGGACAGATGTCAACGATAATAATATTGTAGACAGTGGCGAAATGGGTGCTTTAAAAATCGCAAATTCATGGGGTGCTGGTTATTGCAATAATGGTTTTATATGGGTATCTTACGATGCACTTAATAAAGTTTCCTCGGTGTCAGGTGTAGAAGCAGAACCTAAAAGAGAGGATATACTTAGCGAAATAGCAAGAATAGAGGTTTATCCATATAATACAGATGCAAATCTGTACCTTAAATATACACTTAACACTTCTGATAGAACACAAACCTTAGTTACAGTTACTGCTGAAAAAAATGGTACAGAATACAAGGTGCAGGCAATATCAAATGAGTTATCAGGGGCAAAATGTGCATACGATGGCTCAAAAAATGCAACTGATGCAACAATGGTATTTTTGCTTAGTAATGTAGTTCCAGAATTAACCTCTGAGAATTTTCACGAATACAAATGGAGCGTTACTTTTAGCGACTCTAAAAATGATGGAAATATTTTTACTGTAAAAAATGCAGAAATTGTAGACGAATTATCAAACAAAGTGTATAAACCTAGTGGCATTTATCCTTTTACTTTAGATGGTAACGAAAAAACATTTGAGTTTGCTCAGTCCTCCCTAAATAATGCGGTTATATATTACACAGGATATGATAATCCTGTTATAAATTATAAAAATCAGGATAATAAGTGGGTATCTACTAAAGGTATACCAATGGAAGAAAATACCGAAAGGCGTGGATATGTACATAAATATGTTATTGAACTAGGTAGCAGAAAACAAGTTATGTTATATTTCTCCGATAGTAATGGCAATGTTGATGATAATAACGGAAAATATTACACAGCAAATAAGGGTTTAAATTACTATGTTACACCAAATGTTGCAAAACCAATTACTATAAAATTAACAAACGAATTTAATGATGTAGCAGATGTGGATTTGTGTGCTGGTTTTAATATAGAAGCAAGCGGTGGTTATGCTCCTTATCAATACCAATATGTAATTGAAAATCCTGAAACAGGCGAAGTAGAAGAAACAGAATACTGTACAACATCTAACTATAGTTATTACTTTAGAAAAGTTGGTAAATACAAGATAACAGCAAGAGTTAAGGACCATACTGATAATGTTGTAACTAAAACAATGGATATATCTGTTGCAGAAATACCTTTTGAATTTTCACAGCTTTCCGTAACTCCACATACTCATATTATGGTAGGCGACGAGTTAGATTTTACTGCAATTACAAATTACGAGCATATAAGAGCTTGGGGAAATTTACATAATCAATATAATTTTACAATTAAGAGAGATAATAAAGTTTGTTATACAAAAACGGTAACAGCAAGCCAATGTAATGTAGGACTTATGACAAGTACAATAAATCTGTCATACACCCCTGCTGAAGCAGGTAATTATTCTCTAACAATTTCTTCAACAGAAGCAAAAAATCAATATGCTGAAAAAACTATTAATTTTAAGGTTAATGAATATAATGGCACAATAATAGGCGATGCAACTAACGACAAAAAGATATCTGTTGCAGATGCAATGCTGATTATGAAATATAATATTAGACTTGTAGGAGAAAACGATATTTGGTTAAATCTTGCAGATTGCGACCAAAACAAAAAAGTAGACCTAAAAGATGCAATCTGTGTTTTAAGAAGAGTTGTAGGTTCAGGCAATTGTGCATCAGCAGGTCAAGTAAATTACCGAGAGCCAATAACAGAGCCACCAACAGAAGCACCAACACAAGCTCCAACACAACCACCTACAGTTGTAGAAAGCAATGTTGTAACCTTTACTAACTCCTTAAACTGGAGTGGCACTATGTATTGCTATTATTGGTCAGACACTAACAAAAGTATGACAACATGGCCTGGAAAACCTATGACAAAATCAGG
>JAXJTR010000129.1:0-29446 GCA_036309465.1 Acutalibacteraceae bacterium | reverse complement strand
TTGGATATGGAATAGGACTTCTTGATGCCCACATAGCATCACCCTGTGCATTTGCAACTGCTTTAATATTAGTAGGGTCAACAACCTCTACAGGATTTTCGATAGTGGTAATAACATTAGAATAGAAATACTCTAAATCCTGCTCATCGCTCTCCTCAGGAATAGCTCTTTCGATAACCTCTGGCTCAATAAGTGGCTCATCACCATTAATACAAACGTAAATATCAGCATCAATTTTTGTAGAAACTTCGTGAACTCTATCGTTAGGAGTTTTATGCTGATCTGATGTCATTATTACATTCATACCGTACTGGTTACAAACATCAACGATTCTCTGATCATCTGTAGCAACATATACAGCTGATAGTCCCTTTGCCTTTAACGCCTGCTGATAAACATACCAAACCATTGGCTTACCACAAATATCAGAAAGTGGCTTTGCAGGAAATCTTGTAGAACCATATCTTGATGGTATTACTCCAATTACATTAAGCTTTTTCATATATACTCACTCCATATTAAAATAAATTATCAAAATCAACACGAGGGAAAACTTCTAGCTTTCCACCACGAGTAGCATTAAATACTTTTACATTATGCTTACCACAAAATTCTTTCATATCCATAAAAGACTGTGTTGCGGCATCTATATTGAAAATACCTTTAGTATTCTCATCAGCATTTTTTTGATTACCAAAATGGTCCTTAACCTTATTATCAACAAGTAGATTACCATTTTTATCAGTCATACGACTAAAGCTATGGTCAACACCGATTAAATATATTTCGCTATATCCCATATATACAGCAAGCTGAACACAGGTAGTTATTACACTACCTCTGCAAGGTACGTACTTAGTTATATCATCTGAAAAAAAGTCTGGTCGTGCACCGCCTTGTTGTAAGCTACTGTCAAACTCTTGGTAAAAATAATAAGCGTTATTAATATTTATACCTTTGTACCAGTGAAAATTAATTGGTATAAACTTATATTTAAAATCTAAATTATTAATTTTATCTTGAATATCTTCTAAGATATACTCATCTTCGCAAACATAATATGTTGGACGCCATTGAGTATTTTCAAAAACATTAAAAATTCTGTTAGCCGCAAAGGTATCAATATTATTTTCTTTTAAAGCGGATAAATCCTCTGCTTTAAGACTTGGACCATTACCAATTACAAAACATTTTTTACCATTTTGTGTTGCTTTTAAACTTTTAAGTTTCTTTCCGTATTTACTTTTATCGAAATTTTCAGACAAATAATTTTGTCTTCTTGCAATCAATGATTCAATCGGTTTCATATATAATATACCCTCCTGTGTTTTGAAGTACCTGCACATAGTTAATATTGCAGATTACATACATTACACAAAAATTATTAGAAAATTTATTACTAGTAAATAAATTAATCTCTGTAGAAAATATCTCTTGTATATACCTTATCAGCTACATCGTCTAAACAGCTATCATATCTGTTAACAATAATAGCATCGCACATTTCTTTAAACTTTTCTAAATCATTAACTATTTCACTGCCAAAGAAAGTTGTTTCGTCTTTTAAAGTTGGTTCATAAACCACAACAGTAGCACCTTTAGCTTTTATACGCTTCATAACACCTTGAATAGAGCTTTGTCTAAAGTTATCGCTATTTGATTTCATTGTTAGTCTATAAACACCGATTACACACTGCTTTTCTAAATCTGAATTATATTCTTCATTGTCATTGTAAGCATAATAACCAGCCTTTGAAAGAACTCTGTCAGCAATGAAATCCTTTCTTGTTCTATTAGCCTCAACAATTGCCTCTATTAGGTTTTGAGGTACATCTTGATAATTAGCTAAAAGCTGTTTTGTGTCCTTTGGAAGACAGTAACCACCATAACCAAACGATGGATTATTATAATGGTCGCCAATTCTAGGGTCTAAACAAACACCGTTAATAATTTGTGATGTATTTAAGCCTTTCATTTCTGCATATGTATCAAGCTCGTTGAAAAAGCTTACACGAAGTGCCAAATATGTATTGGCAAATAGCTTAACAGCTTCTGCCTCTGTAAAGCCCATATACAAGGTTTCGATATCCTCTTTAACAGCACCTTGTGCCAATAGATTTGCAAAAATCTTAGCAGCCTCTACTAGTCTTTCATCATTCATATCTGTACCAACAATAATTCTGCTAGGGTACAAATTGTCATATAAAGCCTTGCTTTCTCTAAGAAATTCAGGGCTAAAAATAATATTGTTACATCCTGTTTTTTCTCTAACAGATGATGTATAACCAACAGGAATAGTTGATTTAATAACCATAATGGCATTTGGATTATACTTTAAAACAGAATCAATAACACTTTCAACAGCAGAGGTATCAAAGAAGTTTTTCTGTGCATCATAATTAGTTGGTGCAGCTATAACAACAAAATCTGCGTTGCTATAAGCCACTTCTGCATCTAGTGTTGCAGTTAAATCTAAATCTTTAGTTGCAAGATATTCCTCAATTTCTTTATCTGCAATAGGCGATTTTCTGTTATTTATCAAATCTACCTTTTCAGGTACAATATCAACAGCATAAACCTTATTATTTTGTGCTAACAAAGTTGCAATTGACAAGCCAACATAACCGGTACCGGCAACTGCTATTACATAATCCTTTTTATCTAACATGATTAAATCCTCTATTCTTTTGTTCAAAACTATTCATATCGTAGATTAATAAATTTCAATGTAACCTCTTATATCCATAAGCCTAAAATTTTCTTAGGTTTAGTTAAAACAGGTAAATCCACATATTTACCATTGAATACTCTATTTGAATTATTCCTCAACCAACTTACATATTCTTCACTTAAATTTTTATCTAATGTTGAAAAAGCTTCTAAGGTGTTTGGTGGACGTCTGACTGTAGAATGACAATCACTACTTATAAAATGTACTAATCCCCACTTAATATATCTATAAATTATCTTTGTAAATTTATCATTTCTGTTTATGGTGTAAGCATTTGCTTGTGCAAAACATCCATTAGATACCAAATCATATAGTATTTCAGGATTTTCTGAAATGTATGGATATCTCTCAATATGAGCTAAAATAGGTGTAAAGCCATTATTCACAAGCATTGATAAAGCACTTTTTAAACCTACAGGGGCTGTAGAAACAGGTAACTCTATAAGCAAGTAATCTGTGCTTTCAATGCACAACTCAGTAAGATCAATGTCCAATAAATCAGATGAAAAATAAACCTCTGCACCTAATTTTGTAGATATATTCAAATCAGAAAATTCTTTATGATTAACAAGAGATTCATAACTGATTTTTCTTTTTTCTAAAAAAGACTTTAAATTTGTTTCTCTGATATCAAAATGAGGTGTAAAAACAACCGAATTAACACCTTGCTCTAACTCCATTTTCAAAATTTCAATGGAGTCTTCAACTGTTTTTGCACCATCATCTATACCTGGAAGAATGTGGCAATGTAAATCAGTCATTGCCATCGTCCCTCATTTCTTTTCTATTATTAGAAGCACCGCCATAGTTATAATAACTATAGTCCTCTAAACTATAGCCATATTGATATGACTTTGCAGTTTTCTGTGCAAATCCACTTAAAACAACACCCATAATCTTTATGCCAGCGTTTTCAAGATTTGCTTTTGCTTTCTTAACCATTTTCTTTTCAGTTGAATTATGTTTTATAACCATAAAGGTAGCGTCCATATATCTACCCAAAACAGCAGCATCGCTGATAATCATTGAAGGAGGTGTGTCATATATAACAAAATCATATCTATCCTCAAGTTCACCGATTACCCACTGCATTTTTTCACTGGCAAGAACTTCAGAAGGGTTTGGTGGTGTCATACCGGCAATCAATACACACATATTAGTATCATTGATTTTTCTTATAGCATCATCAAGCTCAACCTCGCCCTTTAATACATGAGTTAAACCAGCAGCACTACGTTTAGTATCTAAAAATCTGTGTATGCTAGGTCTTCTAAGATCACATTCAACCACACAAACTTTTTTACCCTGTGTAGCTAATGTTAAAGCCAAATTGATTACACAATTGGTTTTTCCCTCATTAGCAAGTGTTGAAGTAATCATAATATTTTTACATTTTTGAGCTATAGCAATAAACTCAATATTTGTGCTTAGCATTTTATATGCACCCTTGTAATTGTCAGGAGCATTCTTATCTAATACACTAAATAGCTCTTTAATTACTGGTTGGTTCTTTTGTTTTTTGCTACTCATTTGCTAAACTCCTTTCCTTCAACTACAGGAATAACACCTATTAGAGGAAGATTTAAGGTATTGGTAACATCGTCTTCAGACTTAAATTTCTTATTCATAAGCTCTTTAAAGAATACAATAATTAGTATTGCAACTAAACCAACTACAGCACTTGATAAAGCGTTTGTAGTTGCACTTGGTCCTATAGGGTTACCGTTATTAGCCACCTTAGCTTCACTTACAATTTTTACAGAACCTGCATCAATTGTATCTCGAATAACATCTGGTGCAACCTTTATTATTTCTGCAATTATTTTCTTTGCATAGCTTGGATTTGTACTTGTCATAGAAATTTCAATAATCTGTGTTGAATTTACAGAACTTACTGTAATTGCATTTTTTAGGCTGTCATATGTAGAACTTAAGCCTAAGTTTTCAATTACTGTTTCCAAAATTGTATCTGATTTTATTATAATAGAATAAACCTCTGCCAATTGTTGAGCAGCAGTGATTTCACTTGTGTTAATTGAATTTGAGTCTGAAACCTTATTATTTACAATAATTCTTGCGTTTGCCTTATAGCGGTTATCCATAAAAAGCTTAGTATAACCAAAGCCTATACCGGCACAAAGAACTGTCACCACTAATATTGGTAAAATATTTTTCTGTAAAATTTTAAAAAACACCGATAAATCAATGGTAAATTCTTTACTTTTTGCATTTTCTATGTCGTTATTGTACACTAGAAATCTCCCTCCTGATTGCATAATAATCTCATACTAGTTTATTATACAATAGTCTACAAATTTAGTCAAGGGTTTTAAATACGATACCAAAGCCACCAAATCAATTATGCAGAAATTTGTATAATACAGGTAAATGCTACATAACAATAGCAAATTTATGATAATATAAGCAATAAAAAATAATCTTACATTATATACTTCAATTTACATATTAATAAGAATATACACTTGCAAACAATAAGAAATATGTGATTATTTTTGTTTATTTGCAGATATCATCACTTGAAAAGGCAGTTTTATATTATTTTCGTCAAAAGAGGTATTTATTTTCTCTTCTATTTTATAGTGTAAATCCCAATAAACATCATTACTACACCAAAATTTAACATCCATTACAATACATCTGTCGTTTTGACTTGAAACACCTATTACATACTCCTTTTGTTTATCTACAAGCTCTTCTTCGTCCAAAATACTACGAATTATTTTTTTCACAGTTAATAAATCGTTGTCATAGGCAATATGAAATTTCAAATCTACACGTCTATCTTTATTACTGGAGTAGTTAACAACACTTGTGGCAGTTATATTGCGATTTGGTATTACAATTTGTTTATTATCTGATGTATTTATATAAGTAGAAAATAATGAAATCTTAGTTACAGTACCTTCGTCCTCACCTATTTTTAAATAATCGCCCTCTTTAAATGGCTGTGTAAAAATAAGAAGCACACCACTTGCTATATTGCCAAGAGTATCCTGCAAAGCTAATCCTATTGTCACTGTTGCTGCACCTAATGCTGTAACAATAGTGCTTATATCAACACCCAACTGGCTTAATGAAATTAATATAACCAGTATTCTAAACACTATTAATATTAAGGAGCGAAAAAAGCATTCAGCTGATGAATCAATGCGACTCATTTCAATAAATTTCATTATAAGTTTAGTTATATATTTTGCTAAAATCCAACCTATTATGAGAATTAAAATAGCAGTTATTATGTTAGGCAGAGCATCGATAAAGCTATTTATAAATTTCTCAGCTACGCCATTTTTTATAAAGTTCATAATAGAGCTATGACAAAAAGAGAAATTACTCATTGTTAACATTACCTCCTTATAAGAAAGATTTTGTTAGATAATTTTATATTGTATAAATCAATTAAATATATTATATACAACATTCGCAAACTCAACTGCTTTTGTATTTACAAGAGCAACTTCCGAGAATGAACCCTCCAGCACAGTACCATCGCCAAAGTATAAAACGCCCTTACCACAGGCTTTACCATTTTTGAAAAAGCCAATATATCTATGGTCTGAATAAAGTATAGTGCCCTTGCCCTCTGGTAAACCATTACATAGCTGACCTGAATAAACACCCAGCTGTATTGGCTGTTCAACCACAAACTCTTTTGAAATACGGAATTTTTCATAGTCAGTGTCTTTTAGCTTTGACACATATTCTAATGGTTCAAGCTCTTTTAAGGATACTTTCATACTCTTAAAGGGATTGCCCTCCTGAAAGATACCCTCGAATAGTTTTTCTCCATATTCACTAAAAACACACCCCATACCATTTCTAAGGCTGTCTTTAATATTTCCGTCGTAAACTACGCTGTATCCATCATCTGAATATTCACGCATATACTCACATTCGCCACGATTATATATACACTCACCAATAAGGGTATTATTTTTTATAACATTAATTCTTCCGTTAGGTTCACCATTTATAAAGCTGCCAGCAAGAAGTGTTTCGTTATTTATTCTTAATAATCCTGCTCCGTGATATTTTCCGTTACTCCACATACCTGAATAAATAGGAATAGAGTTATCATAGCTTATTCCAAATCCGCTGAACAAGTCATTTTCAAAAGACCCCATATAAACGCACTCGCCATTTGAATACAAACGACCTGTACCGCATTTTTTGCCTTCTGAAAGCTGTCCGTCATAGGTTTTTATTCCATTCTCATAGCAAATGCCATTACCGTCAGGTAGATTATTTATTACAGTGCCATTATATTTTACCACACCGTTACTATCATAAATCACTAATTTGCCTTTAACTAAGCCGTTTGAAAATTTACCATCGTAATAGCTTCCGTCTTGGTTATATAGTCTACCGTCACCACTATACTCACCTTTTTTCCACTGACCTATATATTTAGGTGTACCGTCAGCATTTTGTAGAGCTCCCTTACCATTAGGTAAATTTGCTGAAAATTCGCCTTTATAAATGCTGCCGTCAGGATAGTGCAAAATACCTGTGCCACTGTATTGGTTACGCTTAAAATCACCTGAATATTTTATTGTTCCGTCAGAATTAAAAAGAGTTCCTTTTCCGTCTTTATTTCCGTTTTTATAATCACCACTATACAAAAGTGTACCATTTGCAGATAAAATTGTACCCTTAGGTAAAATCTCGCCATTATCGGTTTTTGGTATAAACAGTTCTCCATTGGTATTATCTACATATATGTTGTTAATGTCGTTACCAAATTTATTGCCAACAAAGCTAAGTTTACCATTTTTATCAAATTTAGCAAAAACAAACACCTTTGAATTTTCAGAAAACTCTCCAACAGATATACTACCGTCAGTAGCTCTAAACTCTATGCCAAACCCTTCATATTTATCGTCTTGATGATTACCTACATAGGCAAGCTTTCCTGATTTAAAGTAAGTAACACCAAAACCGTTTTTCATATCGTCTTTGTACTCACCCTCATATAGGGTTTGTCCTTTTAGCGTTTGAGTTTTTCCAAAACCGTGCCTTTTATTTTCATTGTCAAGCTCACCTATGTAAACACCTTTTTCTTTTTGTGATAATACTACTTGTTTATCGTATTGTGCTTTTTCAATATTTGAGCTGTTAGCTTTTGTCTGAACTACCTTACTATCGGAAACATCATTATTGCCAGTAATAACAGGTAGTTTACTATTTATTTGTTTGTTTGCAGTATTAACAGCTTTATCATCAGAATCAATATTATTGTCATTAATATTTTCTGTTGAAGTGTGAGTTATTATTTTTTCGTCTTCACTTTTCTTAACAGAAGTATTCGGATTAAACACATCAGTAGTATCAGCAAGATTGATATACTTAGCTTCACCTTGCAAAGCTAAGGTATCAAAATATTTGTTAGTGTTTTTGTGCTCTAACTTTAAATTATCTTTATTCTCTTGGATTATGCTGTTCCACTGATTTTCTGTTTCATCATCGCCAAAATAATATGTAGTATTATTTATTGTGGCACTAACCTCTGGTTGGCAGACAGAAATTGCCTTTTGTAGTAATTGCTGGTTAGCAGTAAGAGGCAATACATATAATATTTGAGGAAAAGATGATGTTTTATCATATAAAGCTATAGCGGCTCTATCGTCGTTTAACCATGGCATTAAGGTTAATTCTGGTTCTATACTGTTAGGTGAATAATAATCCGTTTTTTGCCATATGTGAGTATGATTAAAATACATCTTTTTAGAAACAAAACCATTTAGCTGTTTAAAAACAATAATATACCCTGCCGGCTCAAGTGCTATTTCTTCTGTTATTTCACCATTTGTTGTAGTTTTCCATTTGATTTTACCCTTTGGATCTATTTGATAAGAATAAGAATATTTTATACCATTAACAGAAAAAAACACTTTATCTTTAATTTTCTTTCTGTTACTTGAGAAATATTTATGTCTGGCATCAGTTAAAATATCAACAGGAGATGCGTTAAATTCCTTATTAATATATGAAACATTCAAATAAATACATTCTTTACTAATTGTTTTATTTGATGTAAATAAATTTGCTGTATTATTCATTGTTTCCTCCAAAAGCTCACAATAATCCTTTTTAATTTTACTATATTAAGTAATAATTTGCAAGAAAATTAAAAGCAACAGACCAATAATAGCCTGTTGCTTAATTTATTAGGTAATCTTTTTTATTGACACATTAACTGTATATTCATTAAAGCACCAACATTTACTTAATGATGAAAAGCTGATTTTTACAGGCATTTCCTGTGAGCCTTCAAATCCGTTTGCAAGTGTACTTAAATCAACACTTGCCCTGATATTCTCTGCTGTAATTTCAGATATAACATCTTTAGGACCAGCAACTGAAATATTAATAGATTTTGTAAAAACCTCAGCTGAATATCCTACAGGCACAGCTTCTGTGATTATATCTTCAACAGTTACTACAGTAGAAGAATAGTCATTTAATTTTAATAAAACCTTTGCCTGCTCCTCGTTACTAATATTAATAAAACCATTTGGTAAATCAATATTGCTTGTTATTTGAGTTGTAGTAGGATCGAGTGTTTTAAAATCAATAGGTGGAAGAGTAAACTTATCAAGCTGTGCTAATTGAGATTCCTCGGCAGCTACAGTTATTGTAGATGGTTTTACTGTAGCAAGCTTTTCAACATCTATACCAACTGGGACATTTACAAAAGTAGGCACTACACTTATCTCTTTTTCAGGCAACACTTGAATGGTAATGTTAACATCATCAGGGGTTACTGTTAGTAAGTCACTTTCAATAAGCTCTCCGTCAGAATCTAATAGCTGTAATTTTAGATTTTTATTTATATTACTTTTCTGTTCACCAGTAATTTTATCTGTAACAGTAACCTTGCTTATTGCCTTAACCTCTTGTTCAGGACCAATAACAGTAACCTTGTCGTTAGATATAACCGGCTTGGATAGATAGTAACCTGTTATAGTTTTATTATCACTACCAGGTAATGTAACATTTGAAATGTCGATATTTTCTTCTATAGGGAACTCTTGTACTCGCTCTTTATCTATGGTGACATTTATAACCGACGGTGAAACTGATACAATTTCGTAGTCGCTTTTTACTCCTGATTTTTTTGCCGCAAGGCTTAAAGCATAGGTGTTGGCAACTGTTATGGTACTTGTATTTTGTGCAACAACTTGAATATCTGCCTTAGTTATGTTACCCACTGTAAGACGATTGCCTTTTATTTGAACAGTAGCAGTAACATCTCCACCTCTATATACTCGCAAGCCTTCATCTTTAGCTTGTTCAGATAAATCAATAGTAACAGGAACATCAACTACCAATATTGATGTTTCTTCCTGTGAGCCAGCTGCAAAAACAATCCAAAAAACACAGGCAAGTATAAAAGAAACCAGCATAAGAAATTTTGAATTATTAAATAAACCTTTGGTACTAATTTTCTTCCTTTTCTTTTCCATCGTTACTTTTTTTATCCTTTCTGATTGATGAAAATATTGGTATGTAGTCCACCAAATCCGATTTTGCATATTCAGGAACAATTAAAGACTCTAGGTGTTGCAAAAGCTGGTCAGCATCTTCAAGTCTTCGCAATCTGCCCTGATACGCAAGTGAAATAGTACCTGTTTCCTCTGATACTATAACAACAGCTGCATCAGATTCCTCGCTCATACCAATAGCCGCACGATGTCGAGTACCTAAATTAACATCAACATCTTCATTTTTTCTTGTTAACGGAAGGATACAGCCTGCAGCATAAACTCTGCCATCTCGAATAATTACTGCTCCGTCGTGTAAAGGTGCCTTATTAAAGAACATATTACCTAAAAGTGAAACAGATGAAGTAGCATCTACTATAGTTCCTGTATTAGCTATATCACCAAGCTTTGTATCTCTTTCAAAAACAACTAATGCACCAATCTTTTTCTTGCTAAAGCTTCTTGCCATTGCAACAACATCATTAACATTTTTTCTTTTAGTTTCTGCAAGCTTTTCGGAATCATCTTGATTAGTAAAACCAAATTTTTTAAGAAATTTACCTGTACCTATTTTTTCTAAGGCTCTGCGGATTTCGGGCTGAAAGATAATTATAATAATCAACACACCAAATTCCATAAAGGTTCTAAGGAAAGCAGAGAACATAGTAAGGTTAAGGAGTGTAGAAATAAAATACACCAAAGTTAATAATATAGCACCTTTTAACAACTGCACAGCCTTAGTATCTCTAATAAATTTTATTAAAAAATATATAACCATTGTTACACAAACAATGTCTATAATATCCCTTACTTCAAAGGTTTTTATTATTGATAAAAAGGACTGAAGCCATAATAAAATTCTATCCATTAAGATTCATTCCATTTCGTAACATTAAAATCTAACAATTATAACAACAGGTTATAATCATACATACTAATTTTAACATACTTTTTTGAAATGTACACTACTTTTAAATTATTTTTTGTAATTTGTTAAAATATTTTTTATTCCATTTATAAGTGCATTTATTTCTTGTTTATTATTAAAGTATGATAAAGAAATTCTTACAGTGCCTTGGTCTGTTGTTTTCAAGGTATTATGTGCAAGTGGAGAGCAATGCAAGCCTGCTCTAACAGCTATATTATATTTTTTGTCCAATATTTCGGCAACCTTTTCACTTGATAATTGTTGTATATTAAAGGATAAAACAGGCACTGTATAGTTAATTTGAGGCTTATGGTTATATATAATTACACCTTCTAATTTTTCAAGCTGATTATATAAATATTGAAGTAAGGTAAATTCGTGGTTATATATATGTTTTAGTGATATTTTATTTATAAAATCTATACCCTTTTCTAAAGCACAGATACCACTTAAATTACAGGTTCCACTTTCAAATTTATCAGGTGCAAAGGCTGGTTGTGTAGCCTCTAGCGAGCTACTGCCTGTTCCGCCACAAATAAGAGGTTCTATTGTATCTATATCCTTTATATACAGAACACCTACACCCATTATACCCATAAGTCCCTTATGACCAGCTGTAGCCATATAATCAACGTTGTATTTATCAACATCTAAGGGAAGCACTCCTGCTGATTGAGCACAATCTATAAGAATTTTTATATTATATTGATGTGCCAGTGCTGATAGTCTTGAAATTGGCAATACTGTACCAGTAACATTTGAAGCGTGTGTTACTGCAAATAGCTTTGTTTTGTTGTTAATAGCACGCCTGAAATTGTCTATAGTTTTATCAAAATCTCCGTATACTGCTTCTGCAACAGTATATGTTACGCCTTTATCGGCCATTTGCTGTAGTGGTCGCAAAACAGAATTGTGCTCTAAATCAGATATAACAACATGGTCACCACTTTTTAGCAAGCCTTTAATAACCATATTAAGAGAATATGTGCACCCAGGTGTAAAAATAATATTCTCTATATTTGGTGCGTTAAAAAATTTTGCTACTTTTTCTCTACTTTTATATACCTGATTTGCAGAAGCCATCGACAATGAATGGCCACTTCTGCCAGGGTTAGCACCATATTGTTTTAATGAATTATTTACAGCCCAATATACTGCCTGAGGTTTAGGAAATGTTGTAGCTGAATTGTCAAAATATATCATTTTTTCTCCTCTCCTGTTACACCTAAAATTTCTATCTGATTTTCTTCCAAGATTTCTTTAGCTTCATCAATCCTCTTATATACAACAATACTGTACCCACAACCTTTTTTGCTTACCGATTTTGATGTTTTTACAACATCTGCATATATTCCGTTTTTACGCAAAAGCTCTTTTCCCTTAATTGCTTGAGTTACAGATGCCACTGCTATATACTGCCTTAACATATACTCACCTCTTGTTATTGAAAATTCTTTTATTTATATAATATGCTTGAATTATATTGTAAGTGAAACAAAGAAATGCAGATAACAACAGTTATTTCTGTCATTATCTGCATAGGATAAATATATAACATTTTTAATTTAATGCTGTTTTTAAAGTATTGATATTTTCTGTCATCATAGAAAGATAGCTTTCGCCATTTTCAAATTGTTCTTTAGATAAATTATGGCAACTATAAAATGTCATAACATTTGCACCTGTTTCCTCGGCGATGGTGTCGGCTACTGTACTATTGCTTAGCTCAATTTTTAATATCACAGGCAATTTTTCTTCTTTTATTTTAGAAGTAAGAGTAGCTAATGTTGAAGCACTTGGCTCTGTTTCAGCTGAGCAACCAGGAAAGGCTGAAATATAAGAAAGTCCATATTCATTTGTAAAATAAATTAAAGGAAATCTATCTCCAAATATAAGCTCCTGTCGTTTACTGTTTTTAACTACATTTTTAAAGCTATTATCCAGTTCTTTAAGAGAATTTTTATATTTAGTAGCATTTGAAACATAGTAATCCTTATTTTCCGGGTCTGCTTTACAAATTGAATCGCATATTGTGTCAACCATTTTTATTGCATTTAATGGAGAAGTCCATATATGTTCATCAACAGAGTGGCTATGACTATGTTCACTATCATTATGGTTATGTGAGCTATCACTATTTACGCAAACAGTTTCTACAGAATCAATAAGCTTAACAATTTCCATATTATCTGAATTAACTGATGTTAAGATTTTATCAACCCAATGGTCGTTTTCGCCACCAATGTATAAAAAAACATCAGCATTTTCAACAGCTATAATATCCTTAGGAGTTGGCTCGTAGCTATGTGACTCGCCACCAGGGGGAATTAGTAAATCAATATTAGCCTTGTCCCATACTATTTCTCTTGCAAAATCATATTGAGGAAAAATAGTAGCTACAATATTAATTTTACCATTATCTTTTCCAGCTGTTTCATTATTACAGCCTGCAATTGCAAACATAGACAATGTCATAACCAAACATAAAATAAATATTGATATTTTTTTAAACATTAAATAATCCTCCGTTTTATAAAATATCAAGATAGCAACAGATTATTCCATTATGTGTCTTATAGAATAATACCCATCAATGTTAGTATCGTGTATTATCATATAGCCCTCATCGTAAGCGTGAACACGACCACCGTTGCCATCGTATATTGCAACATGACCTTCATAACATAAAATATCTCCTGCTTTAGCTTCTTCTATTGTGGCAACCTCGGTACCAGCTAAATATAAATCGGTTCTTACACCCCAAAGGTTAATTCCAAAGCGTTCGTAAACTGCACATATAAAACCTGAGCAATCTACACCGGTTGCCAAGTCTGTACCACCCCACACATAAGGTATAACACCTACATAACGCAAGGCTTCGTCTAAAACTGTATCAGCTACAACAGGATTTACAGGAACATAAACATTTGTGTCAGCTTGTTGAGTTGCTACAGCTTCTGTATTAGTTGCAGTTATTGCACATTCAACTGAAAGATATGTACCATCTGTAGTGGAGCAAACTATACTGCACATACCATCACCTGTAATTGTAACATAACCATTTTGGTCAACTGTCGCCACAGCTTCATTTGTAGTATACCATTTTACAGTTTTATAAGTGGCATCAGCAGGATAAATAGTTGGTGTTAATAATACCGGCTCGCTTTGAGGACCGTTAAATTCATAACCAACATAGTCAAGATAAAGCTCTTGGCATTTAATAATTGGCTGAACATAAACTTCACAACTGGCTGGTATGTCATTTTTGGTATACGCTGTAATAGTTGCTACACCCTCACCTACAGAGGTAACTAATCCATTTTTAACAGTTGCAACCGACTCATCAGATGAAATCCACTTTACCTCATCTTCTGTTATACCTTGAGCTGGTGTTAGTGTTGCAGTTAGTTTTAAAAGCTCTCCCATACCTGTTAGAGTGTGGGATGTTTTATCTAATTCGATATTCTCAGGATATACAGGGTCAGAAACAATTACCTCTAGCTTTGCCATTGCTTTACTGTTTATATCCATACAGGTTACAATTGCTGTACCTTGTGAAACAGCTGTTATAACTCCTTGATTATTAACAGATACAACAGTGCTGTTACTTGAGGAATAGACCAGCTGTATATTTTCTATTTTTGTACTCCTTGCAAGCTGAATAGAATACTGAGCACCAACTCTTAAAGCAATATTATTCTTTTCTAGCTTCAAAATAGAATTGTCTGTATTTTCTATTGCTCTAGCTTTAATGCTTTCTGTTTCTCCTTTGCGAACAGAAACTGCATTAGGCTCTTCGCTTTTAGATAAACCGGCGACAGTTGTAGTATTAACTAGGTTGTTGCTTACAATAATACCTGCTGAAAAAACAGAAACAATTATAACCATTACCGTGCAACATACAGCTATTATTTTATTTTTTTCTGATTCATTAATTTTATTTAGCAAATTCATAAATACAGCTCCCATATATACCAAATACTCAACCTTTTTATTTTATCATTTTGACAGATAAAATACAATGTTATAGAGCAATTTTTAACTTATGCACATATTCCAATAAAAGAATTAAGCACATATCACAATTTTTAAATCAAAATTGCTTCCATATCTTTTGGTAATGGAGTTGTAACTGTTATTTCTTTATGGGTTACAGGGTGAGTTAGTGATATAGTTTGACAGTGAAGTGCTTGCCTTTTAATTAAATCTAAGCTTCCACCATACATATCATCTCCTGCTAATGGGTGATTTATATACGACATATGAACTCTTATTTGATGAGTTCTTCCTGTTTCTAAATCATACTCTACCAACGTATGATTATTTCTATATAAAATTGGTTTATAATGAGTTACAGCGTGCACCCCATCTGGTGTACCTGCTACACGCTGTATTGTATGTCCTTCTAAAAGTGAAATGTTCGCATCTACTGTGCCTGCCTCTTTAATACATCCTTGGCATATTGCGACATAGGTTTTCTTAACATTCTTTACAAGGTTTGATGCGGAATAACTATTCTTGGCTACTAAAACTAAACCTGTAGTATCTCTGTCTATACGATTAATTGCACGAAAGCAAAAATTTTCTCCCTTCTTGTTAAGGTAATGAGTTAACCCATTCGCCAATGTGTCATATACATGGTCGTGAGTTGGGTGTACAGGCATATACGGAGGTTTATTTATCAAAATTATGTGCTCGTCCTCGTAGCAAATATCAAGTGGCATTTCTACTGGATAAATCTCGTTTTTATCCTCAGGTAATTTTATTTTTATATAGTCACCTGCAAAAACATTGTCTACAACCCTTAACAGCTCACCATTACGAGAAATACCTAAAGGTACCAGTTTTAAAGCTGTTAAAAGTCTTACTGATATATTACAGTAATTTCGTAAAAACCATTTTGCTTGGGTATTATCGTACTCTGGGGGTACAATAAAGGTTAAAATAATCTCGTTCATAATTCACCATTTATCTTGTAAATAAAAAATATATTCCAATTAATGCCATAATTTCTGCTATGCAAATCAGCGGAATACCAATCATAAATTTAAGCTTTTTAGTTTTGTGCCTAATAATGTGCATAGTTATGTACATACCTATACCACCACCAATAGCAGAAACAGATAGTAAGCCGTTTTCGCTAACTCTCCACTTGCCTGCTTTGGCATTATTTTTGTCAATTATGGTTATAACAACAGCTATTAGATTAATAATAAAAAAATAAACAGCCAAAAATAAGTAAAGTTCATTCTTCAAAAAAATCACCTTATTTTAAAATAAATAATTCTATAATTTGTCCTAAAATCATATATATAGTAATGAAATATATACGAAAGGAAATTTTATTAATGGTTGTAAAAATAAAAGGAAATAAGCTGTGGGTAGCTGTAAGTTTTATATTAGTTATAGTTACAATTATAACAAGCATTGTTGGTATTTCATCACCAAAAATCACAACTGCTACAAAGCAAGGCGATAAAAATCCAAAACTCAGCCACAGTAAAACATCTTTTGAAAATATAAGAGGTGTTTGGGTACCATATTTTTCTCTTGAAACTAAAAAGAAAAATAAAGAGGAATTTCAAAATAAATTTAACAGCATAATTAAAACTGCAAAAGATAATAAAATTAACACCCTTATTGTACATATAAGACCATTTTCTGATGCGTTATATAAGTCAGACATATTCCCTACCTCTCACATAGTCGTAGAAACACAAGGTAAGAAAATAAACTACGACCCTTTAAAGTATATGATAGAAGCATCACATAAAAATGGATTAAAATTCCACGCTTGGATTAACCCTTACAGAATAAGCACTGCTGATACACCTAAGAAATTAGCAGAAAATAGTATAATCAATGAATTAAACGAAAATGATATTATCGAGTATAATGGGGGTAAATATATAAATCCCGCAAGTGCTAAGGGTAGAAAATTAATTATAGACGGTGTAAGAGAAATAATAGAAAATTATAATGTAGATGGGATTCAGTTTGATGATTATTTTTACCCATCATCAGAAACTGAACTTGATAAAGCCTCATACCTAGAATATAAAAGCAATTTAGATTTAGAATGTACTCCCCTAGACCCTTATGACTGGAGAATGTCTAATGTTAATATGCTTGTTAGCAGTGTATACAGCATTATAAAACATAATAACGCTAACATTCTATTTGGAATATCCCCACAAGGCAACATAGATAACTGTAAAGATATAGGTGCAGACATTAAAACCTGGTGCAACACCTATGGATATGTAGATTATATTTGCCCACAGCTATATGTTAACTTTGAGCACTCAACGCTACCTTTTGATACAATGCTTAAACAATGGCTTGATATAAACAAAAATAGCAAAGTTCAGCTGTGTGTTGGGTTAGCGTTATACAAGGCAAATAGCGACTACGACCAAGGCACTTGGAAAAACAGTAACAGTATATTAAAGCAACAGGTTGAATACTGTAAAGAACGAAATATAAATAATTTTATAATATATCACATAGACTATTTTACAAATCAAGATACAGCCACAGAGGTTACTAATGTAGTGTCGGTGCTTTAGCTTATGCTAATACACCGACACATTTATTTTCTTGAATATCTATTATTTTTACATCTAAAATTTTATTACTGATATCTGTATCACTTTTTACAATAACTTGGGTGTAATTCATTGTGTGACCTTCGTACCAGCCATTTTTTTCTCGTTCAAAAAGTACAGGCTGTATTTTACCTGCTTGTTGCTGCAAGAAATCAGCGGTAGTTTTATTTGTAAGTTCTATCATCTGTTTTGAACGGATATTTTTTATATTTTCATCAATTTGATTTGTTGCTTTGTCTGCAACAGTGCCAGGTCTGCGAGAATAAGCGAATACGTGCACTTTAGCAAATGAAATTTTTTCTGCAAAGGATAGTGACTTATTAAACTCCTCGGCTGTTTCACCAGGAAAACCTACCATAATATCAGTAGTAATTGCACAATTATCAAAAGCATTTCTAAGATTTGTTACTATTTCATAGTAATCCTCAGCAGTGTAATGTCGGTTCATTCTTTTTAATGTTTCATTACAACCGCT
This sequence comes from Acutalibacteraceae bacterium, assembly GCA_036309465.1. GTDB lineage: Bacteria > Bacillota > Clostridia > Oscillospirales > Acutalibacteraceae > CAG-964. The sequence goes on along the minus strand of JAXJTR010000129.1, from coordinate 11,199 downwards.
TTGCAAAGAAAGGTGAAATTGTGGGCATAGCTTTGGCTGACTGGCTAGTCTTTGAATTGTATCCTTGTCCATTCTTTCAGGCTCTAATGAACCTAAACGAACACGCTCAATTCCATCTATGCTACAAGCTGTTTCTATTGCGTCTGCAAGATTTAAGTTAAACTCTTGACCATAGGCTGACAAATTTATGCCAACAAGAACAATCTCTTTAAAGCCTTGGTTGCTTAAATCGGTTAACTCCTTTTTTAATTGGTCAATAGGCTTTGAACGAACTCTGCCACGAGCGTATGGTATTATACAATAAGAACAAAATCTATTACAACCGTCCTCTATCTTAACAAATGCACGAGTACGCTCAGAGAAATTGGTAATAGACATTTCTTCAAAGGCATCACCTGTTTTATGTTCAGAAACAGCGTTAATTCTTACCCTATTAGAAAGATATTGCTGTATATATGGTAATACTATATTTCGTGATTTATTGCCAAGAATGATATCAGCCTCTGCGAAACGATTATCCTCTGGAAATGCCTGAGGCAGACAGCCTGTTAAAACCAAAACACACTGAGGATTTTCTCTTTTTATTCTGTGCATAAGCTTTACAGCTTTACTGTCACTGGCAGCAGTAACTGTACAGGAATTTATTATTACAATATCAGCATTTTTATGTATCGGTGTATATTCAAAACCGTTATTACATAGCTTTTCGTGTATAATTTGCGATTCGTATTGATTAACTTTGCAACCTAGTGTAAAAATATGAAAATTCATAATTAACCTCTCTGAAAAATACTGTGAAACTTGGCTAAAATAATAAATATAACGCCACAAATGTTGATTTATTAAAGAATAAGTGATAAAATACTTAGCAGAATTAACCCTAGGAGGATAATAAATGTATTCAACAACAATATATATTCCGGATATTTTAACAGCTAAAAAATTTGTAGAGATTGCAGAAAAATACCCTAATGTGCGTATGTCAATAAAAAGTGACAATTTAGAAATCGACCCACATTCTATTATGGGATTATTAAGCCTTGACTTAAATAAAACTCTAACCTTAGAAACCAGCGATATAGTTACCGGTGAGTTTAAAAACGACCTTACACCTTTTATGGTTGACCCTGACTAAGCTTGGATTTGTTTTTTTACAAGTCTATTATTTAGTATAAATATTTAATTAAAAAAAGTCAATATTTTAAGAGTTGCATATTAATGTCAGAAATACAATTTAATAGTTAGTGAAATAGTGAACAGCTAAAGCAGGATAATAATTCTATTTTAGCTGTTTATTTTTTTATTATGAAAAAAAGCTCGAAATTCTAACAGCGAATTTCGAGCTTTTTCAATCCTAATACTTCAAATTGAAGTACGTACTTGTAAAATATTATAAAACAAACATTACTTTTTGCGTGAAAGCACAATAATGGTAATAACCGCTACAACCATTAAAGCACCCATAATCACCATAATTGTAGTGGTGCTATCTCCTGTATTTGTTATACCGCTTTGATACGCCGATACATTAACAACCGACATAACAACAAATGCTATTAACATTAAAACAGAAGTCAAAATAGACATAAGTTTATTTTTCATATCATTTTTCTCTTTTCTATCTGTAGTTTATAATAAATTTATCTGTTGTGAGTTATTTATATTAGTTGCAACTATCGCAAGTTTCACAGTTGCTGTCGCAATTTTCTTGGTAATTTAAACCCTCTTCTTCCTCTGCAACTTTAACCATTATAGCACATTCTATACGCTTTTTGAATAGCTCACAGCCATATTCATATATGCCGGTAATATCACCTGTTGCGTGATATGAATTAGCAGCACAGCCACCACTACAGTATAATCTTGCCCAGCAGGTATCACACTGCTTTCGTGAAAATACATTGCACTGTCTGAATTTGTCCTGTATTTCCATATTCTTAACGCCATTCCATACATCACCTAAACTGTATTTAGGGTCGCCAACAAATTGGTGACATGGGAACAGCTCGCCCCATGGTGTAACAGCCATATACTCGGTACCACTACCACAACCTGAAACTCTTTTATAAATACAAGGTCCGTGTTCTAAGTCTATCATATAGTGATAAAAAGTAAATGGTCTGCCCTCTTTTTTGCGTTTTAACATTTCTGTAGCTAGTATTTCATACTGTTCAAAAATTTTTGGTAGATCCTCTTGAGTTAACGCATAAGGGTCGCTTGGTGAACACACTACAGGCTCCATACTTAACTCAGTAAAGCCTAAATCTGCCATATGGAAAATATCGTTAGTGAAATCCACATTATTATGAGTGTATGTACCACGCATATAATATCCCTTACCGTTACGTTTCTCTACAAAACGCTGGAACTTTGGCACAATGGTATCATAGCTACCTTTACCTTGATAATTAACACGCAAATGGTCGTGGATTTCCTTTCTGCCATCAAGACTTAACACAACATTGTGCATTTCTTTATTTGCAAAATCTATAACATCGTCATCAATTAAAATACCATTTGTAGTAAGTGTAAATCTAAAATTCTTATTATGCTGTTTTTCTATGCTTCTTGCGTAAGCAACCAACTGCTTTACAACATCCCAGTTCATTAGAGGTTCTCCACCGAAGAAATCAACCTCTAAATTGCGTCTGTTACCAGAGTTTGCTATAAGAAAATCTAGTGCCTGCTTACCTACTTCAAAACTCATTAATGCTCTGTCACCTTGATATTTACCTTGGCTGGCAAAACAGTAACTACAATTTAAATTGCAGGTATGTGCCACGTGCAAGCAAAGAGCTTTTATGTCGTTATTATTTCTTTTAAAATCTATAGCTGACTGTGCATAAACACTATCAACAAAAAGCTTACCATTACCTTTAAGCTCAGTTATATCATCATAACACTCAGCAAGGTCGCTTTCTGTTACATCTTCATAATCCGCATATTTTTCAAGTAAAGTTAAGATAATATCTTCTTTACTGCTATTAGGATACATCTCTATCATATCATAAGCAACTTCATCTACACTATGTACTGAGCCACTACCCTCATCAATAATAATGTTATATCCATTTAATTTATATTGGTGAACCATTTTATTCCCTCGTTATCTACAAAATAAAATGTCGCATACTCACACAATGTGTTATGCGACACTTTTTACAAAATTAAAATTACTTGCTATTCTTCTCGCAAGGCTGGTTAGCAACACCACAAGATGTTTTACAAGCTGACTGACAAGATGTCTGGCACTCGCCACAACCACCATTCTTTACGCTTTTAGCAAGATCTCTTGTTTTTAGAGTTTTAATTCTTTTCATGGTAATTTCTCCTTTCAGAATTCTATATAAAGTTATACCATATACATATTTTACAACTTTTTACTGTTACTGTCAATATATATTAAACAACAGTTGTAAATATTCTTGAATCGGCAAATTATTGTTTAATAACCAATAAAATTCAATATATAAATCTTTTACAAATTTGTTACCACATCTAAAAATACTTTTTCAGCAGTATCAGCATTTTCGGCTATAGCCATAAACAGAAATCCATTTGAGCTTATTAAAACATAATTTTCAATATTTTCATACTCTTTTGGATTATCCTTAAAACCTTTTAGCTTTGTTGAAATATGGCTAGTTAGCACATCTCTTAGTGCCTGCTCTTTATTTGTATCTTTAATTTTAAAGCACGCAATTTCTGTTGCAGATGTATTTGAATTTGATAAATAAATAGATGACTGAGTAACACTATCCTGAGGCACATTAATGTGTCCTGAGATATCAGCACTTTTAAGCTCGCTTATACCTTGATAGCCCATTATCTCTATAACCTCTTTATTTATTTGAGATGCAGATAATTTAGAGGATATAACCTTACTTGAATTACCGGTGTTGCCACTTCGTTTATCTATAGTAACAACATACACACAGGCTATTATAGCAAAAATAACAACCAAAGCTATCAAAATAAAGGTAATAAGCTTTTTGGTACCGGAAGACATAATCTCCCCCCTATTCTGACAAATTATAGTGCCTTAGTATCAATTTCCTCTTTAGCCTTAGCGATAAACTCTTCTACTGTTGTTGCACCAAGGTCACCAAGTTTTCTTGAACGAACAGATATTGTATTGTTTTCAATATCCTTGTCACCCATAAGAATCATATAAGGTACTTTTTCCAATTGAGCTTCTCTGATTTTATAGCCTATCTTTTCGCTTCTTGTATCAACTTCGCAACGAATACCAATAGCATCAAGTTGCTTTTTAACTTCGTATAATGCGTCAATATGACGGTCTGCAATTGGTAGTAGCTTAACCTGAACAGGAGCCAACCACATAGGGAAAGCACCAGCATATTTTTCAATTAACAACGCAAGTGTTCTTTCGTAACAGCCAATTGATGTTCTGTGGATAATATATGGATGCTTTTTAACACCATCTCTATCTACATATTCCATACCGAATTTTTCTGATAGAAGCTGGTCTATTTGAATTGTAATTAGTGTATCCTCTTTACCATATACATTTTTAATTTGAATATCTAGCTTTGGACCGTAGAAAGCAGCTTCACCAACACCAACAGCATAAGGAATTTCCAAATTGTTAAGAATTTTTTCCATAATTCCCTGTGCCTCGTCCCATTGCTCAGGTGTACCGATATACTTATCCTTATCCTGTGGGTCCCATTGTGAGAATCTATATGATACATCTTCATATAGACCAAGAGTTTTAAGCATATAAATTGCAAGCTCTAAACAGCCCTTAAATTCATCTTCTAGCTGTTCAGGTGTACACATTAAGTGACCCTCTGAAATTGTAAACTGACGAACTCTAATTAAACCGTGCATTTCACCGCTTGCTTCATTTCTAAATAGAGTTGATGTTTCGTTATATCTTAGAGGTAAATCTCTATATGAACGTCCACGATTCAAATATGCCTGATACTGGAATGGACAAGTCATAGGTCTTAAAGCGAATACTTCCTTATCCTTTTCAGGGTCGCCTAAAACGAACATTCCGTCCTGATAATGATCCCAGTGACCAGAAATTTTATAAAGGTCACTTTTTGCCATAAATGGTGTTTTTGTTAGTAGCCAACCTCTCTTCTGCTCTTCGTCCTCTACAAATCTTTGTAGCAACTGGATTACTCTTGCACCCTTTGGAAGTAGGATTGGTAAACCCTGACCAATTACATCTGATGTTGTAAACAGCTCAAGCTCTCTACCTAACTTGTTATGGTCACGAGCAATTGCCTCTTCTCTTTGCTTTAAATATTCTTCCAGCATAGAAGCCTTTGGAAATGCTGTACCATATATTCTACATAGCTGTTGCTTGTTGCTGTCACCTCTCCAGTATGCACCTGTACAGTTCAACAACTTTACAGCTTTAACATTACTTACAGACATTAGATGTGGACCGGCACAAAGGTCTGTAAAATCACCTTGCTTATAAAAGCTTATAGCCTCACCCTTATCAGCGTGTTCTTTTGCAAGCTCAACTTTATAAGGCTCGTTCATTTCCTCTAGCATAGCTATAGCCTTATCTGGTTCAAGCTCAAATTTTTCAAGTGGCATACCGCTCTTAACAATAGCCTTTATTTCCTTCTCAATGTTTTCTAAATCCTCTGCTGAAAATGGTGTATCTACATCAAAATCATAATAAAAGCCATTATCAATAGCAGGGCCAATTGCAATTTTTGCATTTGGATATAATCTTTTAACAGCCTGTGCTAAAATATGAGACGCTGTATGCCAAAATGTTTTTTTGCCATCTAGGTCGTCAAATGTTAAGATTTCGATTTTGCAACTGGAATCGTCATCTAAAACAGTACGCAAATCCTTAACCTCACCATTAATTTTACAAGCACAAGCATTCTTAAAAATGCCTCCACCTAATGATTTTGCAACATCTGCAACAGTAGCACCGTTTTCAAATTCTTTAACAGCACCATTATTAAGTTCTACACTTATCATAATCTCATATCCTTTCATAAAAATAAAAAAGCCTCGTCCCTAATTGGGACGAGACATACTCGTGGTTCCACCCAAATTCAGTATATTCGATAAAGCACAATTAAAATATTATTATAAAAGCTAAAACTAAAAGCTAAAACATAATTTATCATTTAACCTTAACGAAATACTCTTTAAAACATATAACGGTGTTCACCGACACACCTTATCTCGGTGCGTAGCTCAAAGGTGGTAAACAAAGGTGCTAAATATACCCATTACAGCAAAAAGGGTACTCTCTGAAAATAGCATATCTTTATTCTTGTCCTTATCAATGCTTTTAAATATTAGCTACATAATAACACTGATTTTAATATTAGTCAAGTTGGATTTACTAAAAATTATCAAATAATAAATAATTATCTAACATATTCAGAAATATCATTTTTAAATTTATTTTTATTATACATCCATTTAACAAAGAAAAAATTATTCGATACCGTTCTTGCGAATTTATATATTTTAGATTTTAAAGATTGCTTATTTAATTCTTTTATATATTCATCAAAATCAGAAAGATATCTTTTTTGGCTATACATAGTAATATCATTTAACTGAATATTATCAGAATTGCTTAATTCTTCATCTAAAAAATATTGCGATAATTTATTTTTTATATAATCAGATTTAAAATTACCAGCACCTGCACTTCTCACATACTCAAATACATAAGTTAAAAACATTGTCTTTGCAATATTTACATTATCGTTATCATAATATTGTGGATTATCTAATAGCCAGTTTAGTACATCATATTTCCAAAATACTGCTTGACTAAGTATACTTTCCTGAGATGTATCTCGACTGGTGTGCATAACAGATGTAGGGTTATCTCTGTATACATAAAGGTATTTATTTATACATTTTATAGTTTTGGAAACACAAATAGCACGCAATAGATATAGCATATCTTCCCTAAATTTCTTGGTTATATCAAAACTTAAATATTTACAAACATTTTCACGAGAATACAAATACGACCACATACCATTATAACGACTTATTTTAAACTGGTTATGGTCTACAGCATCAAAATAAATTCCATGTGTCATTTTTTCGTTTGCCATAATATATCCAAATGAATACATATCAGATTCATTGTTTAAAATTAAACTGTGCATTTCTTCGTTATAAAAATCTTTTGTCCAAATATCGTCAGCATCCACAAAAGCAATATATTTGCCTGTAGCTTTTTCAATGCCTGTATTACGTGCAACCGAAACACCTTCGTTTTTCTTTGGTATATATTTTATGCACCCATTTTTTTCTGATAATTCTTTGCAAATTTTGTCGGTACCATCTTTAGAACCATCATTTATAATGACAATTTCTAAATCTTTGCATGGTTGATTTAACAAAGAATTTACAGCATCAGCTATATATTTTTCACCATTATATACTGGTATAATAACGCTTATTAGTGGAAAATCATTACAATTACTCATATCTACCCTCATTAAAACTAAAAATTTCTTTATTTAATGTTAACACACTATACCAATAAAGTCAAACAAGTCATAATATATGATTTTAAGCCTGCATATTAATGGCAATGATACAATTTAATATAAAAATCTAATTGGGATATTGGTTCTAAATTAGCTTTTTAAGATTTTCATTAGCAATATCTTGTTAGTAAGCTTATTAAAATATAGCATTTTGTAATAATAACATTACTGTTTTGTATATCATATATTAAAAAGTTATAACCCCGTTTGCTTTTATGACAATAAATTCTCCCAGCAAGTGAGATAATACCTGTGGGAGGTGATAATTATAGTAACCACAATATACATAGATGTGCTATTAGGTACAAATATAATAATAAACTACTTTATATTACTCGCTGTAAGTAAAGTAACAAAGATAAAAACAAGGGTTGTAAAGATAATACTAGGAAGTTGTTTTGGTGCATTGTGTTCTCTAGTAATATTAGCACCTGATTTTCCTTTTCTTATTAATTTGATTGTAAAATTGGTTATTTCAATTGCAATTATTTTAATATCTTTTGATTATTACTCAATAAGTCAACTAATAAAAAACATTGCACTGTTTTATTTAATAAGTTTTGGTTTTTGTGGGGTTATGTTATTTTTCTGGTTTATAACGCCTCAGCAAATTGTTGTAAATAATTCTATTGTATATTTTAATATTTCGCCTGTTTTAATGGTTATCACAACAATCCTAAGCTATTTAATAATAAGAATTATAAATAAAATAACAGAAAAACAAAATAGCATATTAGAAATATGTAAAGTTAAAGTTATAAACAACGATAAATTTTGCCAATTTTATGCTAAAGTGGACACAGGTAACACATTATGTGAACCTTTTAGTAATATACCTGTTATTGTTGTTAATGAAGAAGCAATTAAAATTGTAGCGGAAGATGAATTTAACAAGCTTTTAAATGCTACAAATACAGAATATATACCCAAAAATCATTACAGGCTTATACCCTTTAATTCTATTGGCGGTAATGGTCTTTTACCTGCTTTTTTGCCTAAAGAGGTATATATTAACGACATATATTGCCCAAATAAAGTATATATTGCAGTTTGCAAGAATAAAATAATAAGTGGCGAAATAAAGGCAATGATAAACCCTGAAATTATTGAATTTGTAAAGGATGATAGCAATGATTTTAAAAAAACTTTATAGCTTACTATTTCTTATTAAAGAAAGGTTTTTGGGTTTTAATGGAATTTATTATATCAATGGCTCTCAAACCTTGCCTGCTCCACTGAAAAAGACTGAAGAACAGCTTGTTATGGAAAGAATAGTAAACGGTGATGAAGCAGCAAGAGAAATACTTATTACCCATAATTTAAGACTGGTAGTATATATTGCAAAAAAATTTGAAGCAACCGGAGCAAATGTGGAGGATTTAATCTCTATAGGAACTATAGGCTTAATAAAGGCAGTAAATACCTTTTGTCCTCAAAGAAATATCAAGCTTGCAACCTACGCATCACGGTGTATAGAAAATGAAATTTTAATGTATCTTCGCAAAAGCACACAATTAAAAAACGAAATTTCCATTGACGAACCATTAAATATCGATTGGGACGGAAATGAACTACTATTAAGTGATATCTTGGGAAGTGAAAATGATATTGTAAATAAAAATATAGAACAGGAAACCGAAAAAAACTTATTACTACAAGCTGTAAATAAGCTTGAGCCAAGGTCAAAACAAATAACTATACTTCGTTTTGGTTTAATGGGCTGTAAAGAGCACACTCAAAAAGAGGTAGCTGAAATGTTAGGAATTTCTCAATCATACATATCCAGATTAGAAAAGAAAATTATTAATAAATTAAAAAAAGAGCTTTCTGCTGTTATGTGAATTAATTTACCTTTTTTGGTAAAGATAAAACTATGCCTAATAGGTAAATTTATATACAGGAGATATTTTAATGAAAAAATTATTAACTATTTTAGCGTTAGTTGCATTGGTTTGCTTATCAACATTTATGGGTGGATGTGGTGACCGTGGCAAAATAGGAAATGGTGAAAACGGAACAATCGTAGATAATTCAAAACCTAATACAAACTCTACAGAAAATTCAACTAAATCAACAGAAACAACTACCAACAACGACACCCTAAACGGTACAGAAAACACCACTGACAAGACTATGGACGACGCTTTATTTGGAAACGACACCGACCCAAATACTAGTGGCGAAAATAACAATAATAACAATGGTAACAACAACCAATCAACTGAGGATACCACTCAACAAGGTGTTGCAGGAGAAATTGGTGACGCTATCGACAATGGAGTATCTAATATCACAGAAGATATAATGGGTACCGATGCAAACAATAGATAATTAAAATATATTATGTGAGCTAACAGATTAAATTTCTGTTGGCTCTTTTTATGCTCAATTTATTATTTGCAAATATACACATCATAGTGTAATATTAGTAGAGGATTTTTTAAAGGAAGGGATTTAATGACTCTACAACCTACATACTATCGTAAATTCAAATGTATTGCAGACAAATGCAAGGATAACTGTTGCATAGGCTGGGAAATAGCCATAGATGAAGATAGCTATAACTTTTATCAGTCTGTAAATAATGATTTCGCAAAAAAGTTGCAAAGGGGTATTTTAAAGAGGGAAAATGAATACTCTTTTAAATTATGCGAAAATAAGCGTTGTGCATTTTTAAACGAAAATAATTTATGTGATATTATATGCAATTTGGGCGAAAATGCTTTATGCCAAATTTGTAATGAACATCCAAGATACTATAATTTTTATAAAGATGTAGAAGAAAAAGGTTTAGGGCTTGCCTGCGAAGAAGCCTGTAGAATAATTCTTACAGAAGAAAAACCCATTAATTTTATAAACACTGAAAATAACAAAGCTTGCAACATTTATACTACAGATGATATTTACCTAAATTTTTTAATTGAAGTAAGAGATATACTTATAAAAACTCTTCACAGTAAAAGCTATAATATCTATACAAGAGTTGCAGTAGTAATAAGATTATGTAATATAGTTCAAAATATGGCAAACTCATCTTATACCGATATTGAATTATACCAATCTATCGACAAACTAAGAAGTACAGCGTTGAATTTACTTGATATTTATAAAGAAATCAAAACAGATTGCAACAATCCTGAAAACTCATTTAATAATATTATAAAAGACTTTATGAGTTTAGAGGTTCTTGATACTAAGTGGAGTGACCTTCTAAAAAACACACTTGCAAAAATTCCGTTAATTTCATTAAAGAAAAGCACGAAGAAATTTGGAAATAAATATGATATTATAGCTGAAAATATATCTGTATATTTTGTGCAAAGGTATTTTCTTGAGGGATATTTTAATAACCAAATAAATGAATTTGGAATATTTACAGCAATATCATTAATTTTAATTACACTTTTAACAGGCGTAAATTATTCAGATTTAACTCAAGAAATAATAATAGATACAGTACATAACTTTTCTAAAGAAATTGAGTATTCTGATGAGAATATAGAAAATCTATATAACCTGTTTAACAAATCAGCTGTTTACAAAATTGACAATATTATAAATATATTACTTTACTTTATTTAATTTTTTTCTAAAAAAGAAATTTTAATTCAAATACTGTTGACTATTTAATGAAAATATAGGAAAATAGTATTTGTTAATTTAAGTATAGTTT
>JAXJTR010000128.1:0-44400 GCA_036309465.1 Acutalibacteraceae bacterium | reverse complement strand
GTCTAACTCAGTTTGCTACGCTAAAGACGGTCAAGCTATTGGTGTAGGTGCAGGTCAGCAGTCAAGAATACATTGTACTCGTCTTGCAGGTAATAAGGCTGATATTTGGTTCTTGCGTCAGCATCCAAAGGTACTAAATCTACAATTTGTTGATAATATTCGCAGACCAGACAAGATAATACAATAGATGTATATATTTCTGACGATTACGAAGATGTTCTAGCTGATGGTACTTGGGAGCAATTCTTCAAGGTTAAGCCAGAGCCACTAACAAGAGAAGAAAAGAAAGAATGGTTAAAAAATCTAAGCGGTGTTGCACTAGGTAGTGACGCATTCTTCCCATTTGGTGACAACATAGAAAGAGCTAAAAAGTCTGGTGTAGAGTTTATTGCACAGCCAGGTGGCTCTATTAGAGATGATCATGTTATCGACACCTGTAATAAGTACAATATGGCTATGTGCTTTACAGGTATAAGACTATTCCACCACTAATACAAAAGGAGTTAACAATATGAATATATTAATGATTGGCTCCGGTGGACGTGAGCACGCACTAGTAAAAAAGCTTTTAGAAAGCCCAAAGGTTACTAAGCTATATACTGCTCCTGGTAATGGTGGTATATCTTGCGATAGTATTTGTGTTGATATTCCTGTAATGGATAAAGAAAAAATGGTTGCATTTGCAAAGGAAAATGATATTGATTTAGCCTTTGTTGCACCAGATGACCCATTAGCAGACGGTATGGTTGATGCTTTTGAAGAGGCCGGTATAAGAGCTTTTGGCCCTAATGCAAAGGCAGCAGTTATAGAGGCTAGTAAGGTTTTCTCAAAAGACCTTATGAAGAAATACAACATACCTACAGCTGAATACGAAACATTTGACAATGCTTCAAATGCAATTGAATATATTAAAAACCGCAACGAATTTCCAGTTGTTGTAAAAGCAGACGGTCTTGCACTTGGTAAGGGTGTAATTATTGCAACTACCTTTGAAGAGGCACAGGAAGCTGTAAAATCAATAATGGAAGATAAAAAGTTTGGTGCATCAGGTAATAAAGTAGTTATCGAAGAGTTTTTAACAGGCCCTGAGGTTTCTGTTTTATCATTCACAGACGGAAAAACAGTAAAGCCAATGGTATCATCAAAAGACCATAAAAGAGCTTACGATAACGACCAAGGCTTAAATACAGGCGGTATGGGCACAATCAGTCCAAACCCTTATTATACAGACGAAATGGCAGAAATTTGCCAAAACACAATCTTCGAGCCAACTGTAAAAGCAATGGTTGCAGAGGGTAGACCGTTTAAGGGCTGTTTGTATTTTGGTCTAATGCTTACTCCAAAGGGACCAAAGGTTATTGAATATAATGCACGCTTTGGCGACCCTGAAACACAGGTAGTTCTTCCAAGACTAAAAACAGATTTAGTTGATATTATTAACGCTGTAATTGACGAAAAGCTTGATGAAATCAACATTGAATGGTCAAACGAGGCTACAGCTTGTGTTGTTATGGCTAGTGGCGGTTATCCAGAGGCTTATAAAAAGGGCATAGAAATTACAGGTCTTAACGATAAAGGTAATGTAGACGGAGCAACTGTTTACCATGCCGGCACAGTATATAAAGACGGTAAATTCTATACAAATGGCGGTAGAGTTCTAGGCGTAACAGCATCTGCACCTACCTTAGATGAAGCTTTAGAAAAAGCCTACACCGTTGTTAATAAAATCCATTTCGACGGTGCTCACTATCGTAAAGATATAGGCAGAACAAAATAAAACTACCTTTTAATATATTATACTAACACAAAACACCGAGCAATCACATTTAAGGTTGCTCGGTGCAATTGTTTATATACCTTATTTTAGGTAATGATATACACTAATGCTTAACTCTAGTACATAAACTACCACTTCTATAAAATTTTAAATAAAAATCCATATTTAAAAAATTATTTCGAAAAAAGTGTTGACAAATTAAGTTATTTGTTATATAATCAATAATGTTCTCAGGAGAGAACAACAAAGCAATATGCGGGTGTGGCGGAATTGGCAGACGCGCTAGATTTAGGTTCTAGTGTCAGCAGACGTGGGGGTTCAAGTCCCTTCACCCGCACCAAACGAGTGTTTAAAGCAGATTTTGTTTTGAACACTCGTTTTTTATTTTAATTGGTATATCAAGTAAAAATTCTGTTTTGCTAATAAAAATACAAGTAATACAATGCGTGGTTTTATGTGTACAATGTAATTCTAATTATAACCTGTAAAACCTTTTAATTAGAGCACTTATTAACATAATCTTAAAAAAAGTAGCAAACTTATGTGATGAACCCAGTGTTAATTGCATTCGTATTACCTTATTAATACAGTTTTTTAAAACATTTTATTATCTTAATACAAAAGCAGGACTTTCTAAGGGTTGAAAGTCCTGCTTTATCTATTGTCTGACCGTAAATTTGTCGAGTGGTTTATTGATTTTTAGAAAATATAGTATGAATTGTACTAATAAGCATAATACAATTTGTTTATTGTTACAAAGATATTTATTTTTGAAAAAAACACTTGATTTATCAAGTGTAATACAGTATACTCTAATTGTACTAATTGATGTAGTACATTTAATATTAATAATACACTGTAGTACAGTTGAGAAAAAATGTGTATTTAAGTTAATTGAAAGGAGTAGTGTATAGTGTTTGTAATTAACTATCAAAGCCGAGAGCCAATTTATGAACAGCTTTACAAAAATGTGGTTAGATTAGTTTCATTAGGAGCAATGGAGCCAGAACAACAATTACCACCTGTAAGGCAATTGGCAACTGAATTAGGTGTAAACCCTAATACAGTTTCTAAGGCTTATAAAAATCTTGAAAAGGACGGGATTATTTATTCGGTAGTAGGTAAGGGGTCATTTATTATGAAAAATTCAAATGCGGCAAATAGTAAAAAGTCTGAAGCAATCAACAATCTTGAAAAAGCTGTTAAATCAGCGGTAGAGGTTGGTGTAACACAAGATGAGATAATGAAAATTACTCAAGATATTTACAGGGGGAGTGGTGACAAGTGATAAAAATAGATAAGGTTTCTAAAAGCTTTGGTAATCTAAAAGCATTGGATAATTTTTCTATCACTATAAAATCAGGCTCGGTAATGGGCTTGGTTGGTTCAAACGGTAGCGGAAAAAGTACAATAATAAGAATTTTATCAGGTGTATATTCACCAGACAGCGGAAGCATCGAAATTGATGACAACAAAATAGTGGATAATCACTTTGTTAAGGGTTTATGTTGTTTTGTTTCTGATTTTCCATATTTCGCAAATAACGACACACTTGAGGGATGTGCAAGATTATACAGATCTATTTATCCTAACTGGGATGATGAAAAATTTGTTAAGCTTTGCGGAATGTTTCCAATAGAAAAGAAAAAGCGTGTTATTAAAATGTCAAAGGGTATGCAAAGACAGGTTGCACTAATTCTTGCGTTATCTACTTGTCCTAAATATTTGTTCTTGGACGAAATCTTTGACGGTTTGGACCCTGTTGTTCGTCAGCTTGTAAAAAAGCTGATTATAGACGATATGCTAGAAAACGAAATGACTGTAGTTATTGCTTCTCATAACCTTAGAGAGCTTGAAGATTTCTGCGATAGCATAGGCTTTGTTCACAATGGTAAAGTTCTACTTGAAAGCGAACTTGATAATCTAAAGCTTGACCTACATAGAATACAGGTTGCATTTGAAAACGAACTACCAGAAGACGCTTTAAGTAGTTTGGATATAGCAACTATTAAAAAGCAGGGTAGTCTATACAATATTGTTGTTCGTGGAGATATTGATAAGGTATACAGTGTAATAAATACATTTAACCCAAAATTCTGTGAAAGCGTTCCTTTAACTTTAGAGGAAATATTTGTTAGTGAAATGGAGGTAGCCGGATATGACATCGACAATATCCTCAAATAAAAAGAAAAATAGTTTTTTATCGTTATTGGTGAATACTCTTGATAAAAACTCATCAGTAGCAATGGTTTATGTATGTGTATTAGTATTTGTATTGCCTATCTTATTATGGGCAAATCAGTCAGTTGGCAAGGGTGTATCAAGTAATCTTGAAGCTTTTGTAAATATTTTTTCAGCAGCAGTTCCTGCTATCTCAATTCTGTTTTCAGTTATTATAGGTTTGAATGTTTTTTCAAGTTACCATAACAAACGCAGTACAGACCTATACGCCTCTCTACCGGCATCTAAAACTTGTATGTTTTTAAGCCAGTATGTTGGCGGTGCGTTAATTGTTGCAGTACCATTAATTTTAACAACGGTTATTGCTAGTTTTATAGGTGGAGAGCTTAGCTACTTTGGCTATTTTATGGAAAAGCTATTTATTGTGCTTTTACCTGTTTTAGCAAGCTATACAATGATTGCTTTCCTTTCAATGTGTTGCGGTACAAGAGTTGATACAGTAGTTTCATATACTATGTTAGACGTTTTGTATCCTTTATTAGTAGTAACAATAACTATTCTATCTACAGAAATGGAACCTGGTTTTGCAGATACATTTGATTATTCATTCAATATGCTTTCAATTTTAGGTTCAGCACTTTCACCAGCATTAAGTGCTTTGGTTTTAGGTATTTATATCCCAGAGGGTGTTTTTGATATATTATATAGTAATTCTAATAGTCAAAGCGGTAACTCTTTTTATGATACAATATATGCACTAAAAGATTTCTTTGAGGTTAACTCCTTTGTTATTTATTGGTGTGTATTCTTAGTAGTAGTATTAGTTGCTTCTGTATTTCTTGCTAAATCAAGAAAGAATGAAAATGTTCAGAATGGCTTTATTTATTCTCTTCCAAAGCACGTTATTACAGTTTTAGCTGCTGCTTGTGGCGGTTTTTACCTTGGCTTTGTTTGTGTAGTAGATAATATGTCTATAAAGCCAGAAGATGAATTTGGTACATTTGCTCTTTGGGCTGTTTTAGGAACTATAGTTATTTATGCAATAGTTAGCCTTATGTACAACCGTTCAATAATTAAGATGATAAAATCCCTTCCATTACTTGCAATTTCTTGTGTACTTGCAGTTGGTGTATATTTCTCTTTTGCTGTAGATATGTTTGGTCAGGCTTCTTATGTACCACAGGTAGATCAGATAGAGTCAGTTCAAATTACAACTCCTTTAGGCGACCTTGGTGCATATCAATATACTTTCAGAAGTTCAAAAGAAATAACATTAGTTGATGATAATAATAAATTCTATCAGAAAGATTCTGCATTAACTGATAAGGAAAATATCGAAAATGTAGTTGCTATGCACAAGAACATAGTAGATAATCTTCATAATTATGTTGGTAATATGTATACTATAGGCTGTGGTAAGAGAAATAGTGAATATATTCGTAATAATTATTCTTACACAAAATATTATTGTAATTCAAATGGCGAATTGAAATTTAACGAAGTAGAAATAGCTTATTTCTTAAAGAACGGTGATATTGTTAGAAAGAAATATTATAATCCGGTTTATGATAATAGTGTTATTTGTGACTATATGTCTAAGATAATTAACAGCACAGAATATAAAGAAAAGGCATTCTTCTTAACTGAATTACTACAAAACCCTAATTCATCACTTGTGATGATCAGTAACCCATCATACTATGATAATGATTATGATGGTTATGTTGATGAGTATAACGGTGAGGCTATTGATGAAGAAGTTGTCAGTATGGCATATAGAAAAATCAATAATTCAGAAGCTTTTGTAGGATTGGTTAGTGCATTAAAGAAAGATTTTATGGCAGATAACCTTTTTGAAACTATAAAGCAGTGTTATGCAGATGAAACATCTTCATATTCTAACATTACAATTATGATTAATGCAAAAAATGTCGATAGTTATTATTATTACGATAATTCTGATGGACGTAATCGCAAAGATGATGTAAGTTGTTTTAATTGTACAATTCCAATACCAGCCGATAGATATACAAATACTTGGAATTATATAAACAGCAATTCTGCACTATCAATGAAAAACACATCACAGTTAGGTATTTTAACAAAAGATACTATATATGGTGAGTATAATCCATTAAATAAAAATTAATTAAATTCTATTTATAGAGCGGAAAATATTAAATAGAATTTGCATTATTTCGGGTTTGATTGTAAATTGTAAAGATAGTTATTAGGTAAAAAATAGATAGTGTTATTAGGTAAAAATATAAGATAGTAGTATTAGGTAAAAAATATCAGCAATTTGGTTTATACTATAAACCATTGCACACAGCCTGTTGAGCCACCCCATCAACAGGCTGTGTTTTTTTATATTTTCTTGCATTATACTACGGCAACTATAGGTGTTTATGATTTGCTTTCTTTTTGTATATTTTACATAATAAGGTTAATACTACGAATATACAAAAATACAGTATATTACGGAGGTTAATTATGAAAGGTAAGCATACTGAAAATAAAGAAAAGAAATATACAAAAAGTTTTTATGCAGTTTTGGCGATTAGTTTATGTGCTATTGGTGTTGCAGGTTGGTTTACTTATTCAGATGTAGCAAATTATATTAATAATCCTAAAATATCTGATTTAACCACAACAACTGAACCTGAAAATAAACAGGCAGAAGCAAAAGTAAAAGGAGTACAAAAGGAAACCCAGCCACCAACTCAAGAGCAAACACAACCGGTTACCCAGCCTACATTAATTCCAACAGAGTCTGCCACTCAACCTGTTACAGAAGCAGAGAAAAAATCCAAAACAAGTGCTGTTGGAGAAAATGTTGAAATAATATCAGAGTTTTCAAATGAAAATTTAATTTATTTTCCAACCTTAAAGGATTGGAGATTACACAACGGTGTAGACTACGCTGTTGAAAAGAATAACCAAATATATTCTGTTGCAAATGGCATTGTAATTTCAGTATTTAAAGATAATTTATTTGGCGATGCAATTCAAATTGATGGGGAAGACGGTGCAACTGTAACCTATTATGGCATAAAACCAAATGATAATATACTAAAAGGAGCACAAGTAGCTACAGGAGATGTGCTAGGCACAGCCACAGGTGAAGTTCCTGCTGAAAATGATGCAAACAGTCATATTCATATAGAAATAAAAAAAGACGGAATATATATAAATCCACAAGAGTATATAGAAACAGAATAATCTAAAATATAGTGCATATAATTATATTGAAAGCCCTCGTATCGTTTCAGGGGCAAAACAAAAACACCACTCTTTGCATACAGAGTGGTGTTTTTGTAGTATTTATGATTTTATATGGTCTTTTCAATAATATATATATAGTTAGACAGCACATCAACTGCCTGTTCAGTAGTAAGTTTACTACTATTTAAACAAAGATTATAGTTTCCTGCATATCCCCATTTTAGTTCAGTATAAAATTGATAATAATTAGCACGAGTTTTATCTGTTTTTCTTACAACAGCCTCTGCTTTATCTTCCGGCACATTATAAAGCTTTACTGCTCTTTCAGTTCTATAGTCTATGTCTGCATGTATAAAAAATCTTACACAATTAGTTTTATCCTTTAAAATATAATCAGCACAACGACCAACTATAACACAAGGCTCTTTTGCAAGCTTTTTAATAATTTTGTGCTGTAAAAGATATAACTGGTCATTAACTGAAATCTGATCTCTTGGTGAGTAGCCTGTATTCCCTAAAGTAAGCATACCCATAGATAGACTATATAGTAAGCTGTTTGCAGCGTGCTCATCAATACGCTCAAATAAAGCAGGGTCAATACCACTTTCTTTAGCGGCTTGATAAACCAATTCTTTATCATAAAATTTAACACCAAGCCTGTCAGCTAAAGCCTTACCTATGGCTCTTCCACCACTACCGAATTCTCTACTTATTGTAATTACCGAGTTACAAGCCAATTCAATCACCTCAAAAAACTAATATAAAGGTATTATATACTAAAATTGTTCAAATTGCTATTAACAATTTGAACAAAAATAAATAAATTATATTGTATGCACAATTTCTTTAAAGTATCATACTACCCAACTAAAGAAATAATCTCCGATAAATTAAAGTTATTATGCAAAGCACAATTTACCGATAAGCTTATTAGTTGAGCACCTCTTTCTATTAGCAAATCTATTTCTCGTGGAGTAACCACCATTGATTTATTTTTAGGCATAACTTCATTTTTAATTTCATTATTAATTTTATAAGGTAGTATATCCTGTGCAAGGGTCATTGCATCTACAACTGTTGGAATGCCTATGGCTATAACAGGTATTCCAATGGTATTTTTATTTATAGCAAATCTATTATTGCCAACACCGGCACCGGGGGAAATTCCTGTATTAGATATTTGCAAAGTACACCCTAAACGTTGTACTCGTCTTGAAGCCAACGCATCTATTGCAATAACAGCTGTAGGCTTTATTTTCGCAACAACACTTGTTACCAGTTCGCCTGTTTCTACACCTGTTTGTCCTAAAACACCGGGAGCTATAACTGCTACACTTCTTAATTTGTCTAAACCTGTTGCTTTGGCTAACTCACCTGTTATATGTCTTGTGGCAAGTATTTTATTTGTACTTTTGGGTCCTAATGCGTCAGGGGTAATGTTTAAATTGCCAAGACCCACTACTAACACAGTACCTTTCTCAGGTAAAAGCTGTCGAATATATTTGCCGATAATTTCTAATCTTTCGTCAGTGTGAGAAAAACTGCCTGTTAAATCAGGTAATTCTGCTGTTATATATGTGCCTATTTCTTTACCCAAATGCTGTGCACCGTTGTTGTTTGTTATTTCTATTTTTGTTATACACATATTTTCATATTCCTTGTTACTAATAATAACTCCGTCATCTGTATCTCCTACAATTTCTTGTGCTTCTAAAGCTAAATCTGTTCTTATATTCATTATATTCACCTCTGTAAATTATTGTATACATAGATACTTATATAATACCCCTAAAAACAACAATACTATTTTTTACAAATATCTTTACGAAAAAATTATAATATGTTAAAATATTTACATAGTTTGATTAGAAAGGTCTGAAAAATATGGACTGTATTTTTTGTAAAATAGTAAATGGAGAAATCCCATCAAAAAAGGTTTATGAAGATGATAAAATGTTAGCTTTTTTTGATATTCAACCACAAGCACCTGTGCATATTGTAATTATTCCAAAGTCACATATAGAAAGTATGAATGGTATTACAGCTGAAAACAGCAGTGTAATAGCTCATATTTTTGAAATGATACCTAAAATTGCTGCCGAAAATAACCTTGGCGAGGGCTATCGTGTAGTAAGCAACTGTGGCAAAAATGCAGGTCAAACTGTATTCCATTTGCATTTCCACCTAATGGGTGGCGGTATGCTAAATACTGATATGGCTTGAAAATTAAAGTGTAAAATAAGAAAAATATTAAAAATCCTTAGAGGAGAAAATAAAAAAATGAAAACATATAAAATGACAATTGCAGGTTGCACAAGAGAGTTGCCTTTATGCGAGGTTGCTCCAAATTTAGATATAGCCGCATTTATTATGTTTAACGACGTAGAAATTACAGAGGCTGTTGCTTCTGAATTATTAAAGAAATGTCCGCCACACGATGTTGTAATCTCAGCAGAAGCAAAAGGTATTCCTTTATGTTACGAGGTTGCAAGACAGGGCTGCAGAAAATATGTAATAGCAAGAAAATCAGTAAAGCTTTATATGACAGATATACTAAAGGTTAACTGTAAATCTATAACAACAGCCAGAGAGCAAACTCTTTACCTAAGTGGAGATGATGCAGCTGCATTAAAGGGTAAGCGTGTACTTATTGTTGATGATGTTATCAGTACAGGTGACTCTTTATTAGCAATTGAAAAGCTGGTTGCAGAAGCAGGCGGTAATGTTGTAGGTAAAGCAACTGTTTTAGCAGAGGGAGAGGCTAAAGACAGAGATGACATCATCTTTTTAGAGCCATTGCCTGTATTCCCAAAATAAATATGTATAACTAATGTATGATAGGGTGATAATGTGAAGTCGGTGTTTTGCGTTGTAGGGCTGTGCTATATGGCAGGATTGCTGTTAACAGCTATAGCGGGCACCGATTTCGCATTTTATCTTATGCTTGCAATTTTATTACTGTCTGTAATATGCAGTTTTGCCTACAAAAAGGATAACAAAACTGCTGTTGTTACAGGCTTGCTATGTTTAAGTGCAGGAATGTTATCGTATATGGCTGTATACACAACAAATGTTATACCGATACAAGCTTTAGAAAATCACAAGGTAAACATTACTGCAACAGTAGTTGAAAAGCCTTACGTGGTAGACAGCAAATATTATTATGTTTTAGAAACAACTTCTGTTACACCGTTAGGTGAAAAGTTAGAGTGTCCTCAAAAGATGCGTTTAAAAATTTCAGCAACCGATGGCAACAATGGTAGGATAATCGGTGCAGAAAAATATGATAGCGTACAGCTTAATGTTCAGCTTACAAAGCCATTAAATTCACCCTATGCTTTGCATAATATTTCACTTGGTTATTATCTTAACGCACGTATTATAGATGGCGAAACAATGGTAAAGCCACAAACTAATAAGCCTTGGTACAGTTTTTTAGATGATATACATAGCTCTATCACTACTAAAATAAAGGAATATGTAAAAGGCGATTCTGGTGATTTGCTTAATGTTTTGCTTTTAGGTGATAAATCACAACTGGATAATTCTATAGAACAACAATTTAGAGAAGCAGGCATAAGCCATATAATAGTCGTGTCTGGTTTACATCTGTCTATTATTTCTTCATCTGTATTTTTGTTTTTGAATTTACTATCAAGAAGAAAAAAGACATCTGCTGTAGTTACTATATTCGTAATTGTATTTTATATGTGTTTAACAGGATTTTCCTATTCTGTTGTTCGTTCTGCAATAATGAATATAATTTATATGCTGTCGTTTTTTATATATAAAAAGCCACAAGCAGTTAATAGCCTAGGCTTTGCAGGTTTAGTTATAACATTGATTAATCCTTTGTCTATTGGTAATCTTAGTTTATTAATGTCTTTTACAGCAACATTAGGAATAACTACCTTAGGTGAAATTCTTTTATCCAATGTTGTTGGAAAACTTCCTGTTTTTATAACTCAGGGTAGGGGAAAGCCTTTGGGTATTGTTGTAAAATATATTGCAGAATGTATTATTATATCTCTATCTGCAACTTTATTTACATTGCCTATAATGGTATTTATTTTCCAACAATTTAGCTTGTATTTTATTTTGTCTAATTTACTAATTACAGCAATAGCCCCTGTTACTATTATGAGTGGCTGTGCTCTCGTGCTGTTATCGTATATTCCTTTTATTAATGTATTGGCGAGTATTCCTGCGTTTGTTGCCTATTTTTCCTGTAACTTTATGCTGTGGACTTCATCATATATTTCAAAATTGCCCTATGCTGTTATTAATTTAGATGGTATATTCATTAAAATAGCAATGATAGTTGTTCTTATAGTGATTACAGCATTTTTTATAGCACAAGGCTTTAAAATAAAAAATATTTATTCCTGTTTAGCAATGGCAACATCATCAGCAATAATGGTGTTAACCTTAGGAGTATTACTAATGTCAAACACCGTATGTTTACAGGTTCTTAATACAGGATATGGTGTAACAATTACAGAGAAAAATTTATTTGGTATAAATGTATTAACAAGCGGAGGCAGTAATTATCATTTATACTCCACAATTAACAGTCTTGAAAATAATAAAGTTAATTCGTTACTTATTCCAAATTCCGATAAATATTACTCAAGATATTCAATGGATATTTTAGAGAATATTTGTGTAGATGAAATATTGGTTGGTAGTTGCAACAGCTATTCTTCAGAGCTGATAAACGAATTAGAGAATAAAAATTATAAACAACTTACTTCAAATGCTACAATTCAATATTCAAATTATAGTGTAACACTTTTTAACTGTAGTGAGAAACAGTGGATAAATATAAATATCAACAATAGCAACATATTAATTGCCCCTAATTATGCAGATTGTTCTTTGTTGCCAAGTGAATATACACAATGCAATATATTTATTGCACCTAGTAATTGCAAAAATATAGATTATGTTAAATGCGAAAATGTAGTATTTTGTGGCACAAATAAAAATAAAGATAATAATTATATATATACATCAAAAGGTGATGTTACTATATATAAGTTTTTAGATGGGAGATTTCACCTATGGCAAAGCTGACGGAACAAGAGCTGAAAGCAAGTATTAAAACAGAAAAATTTAATAACCTCTATTTACTTTATGGCGAAGAAAAAATGCTTATTTCAACCTACAGTAAAAAGTTGCAAGAAAAAATAATGGGTAAAAATCCCTCAGATTTTAATTTTCATATATTTAATGAAGATAGTACCATACAAGAAATATTACCAACTTTAGAGATTATCCCATTTACTGACCCTTATAATTATGTTTTGATTAATGATTTTGCTGTAGAAAAGCTTACAGAAAGCGATTTAAAGGTTATATATAATGCTTTTTCAGATTTACCGGAGTCAACAATAGTTGTTATAGCAATGAATACACTAAGTCCTAGCGGTAAAAAGCCAAGTAGTTGGAAAAAGCTTATTGATATAGCCGATAAAAATGGTGTAGCTGTTGAATTTACAAAGAAAACAATATCAGATTTACGCAAACAGCTTATTAAATGGGCAACTAAGCGTAATATAATATTGTCCCCAAATAATGCAAATAAAATAGTAGAATATGCAGGTACCGACCTTAACACACTAAAAAACGAGCTTGATAAGGTATGTGCCTATGTAGGGGATTCAGCCGAAATAACAGAAAAGGAAATAGAACTACTTGTTACTAAAAATCTGTCAGCACGAGTATTCGATATGACAGACGCAGTAACAACAGGTAACTGGGAGCTTGCCTTTAAAAGACTTGATTTGTTATTTTATCAGCGTGAAGAACCAATAATGATACTTGCAGAGCTATCCAACACTTATACAGATATGTATCGTGTTCGCATAGCAATAGAAAGCGGACTCCGTGCAGAAGATGTAGCAAAAAATTTTGACTACAAGCGTAAGGAATTTAGATTAAAAAAGGCAGAAAGAGCTTCTCAAAAGCTTACAACAGAGAATATAACAAGCTGTCTTGAATATCTTGCTCAGGCAAACACAGCAATGAACAGCAGTAGCTCGAATAAAAGGTTGCTACTTGAACAGCTTGTGGCAAAGCTGTTAATGGTAGGAGGAAAAGGGGTAGTATGATAGATATTAAAGAAGCTATAATTGTTGAGGGAAAATACGACAAAATGAAGCTAAAATCCCTTGTTAATGCTACTATAATAGAAACCAATGGATTTAGACTTTTTACCGATAAAGAAAAGATAAACCTTATAAGGCAACTTGCCGAAAAACAAGGAATTATAATTCTAACAGACAGCGACAGTGCAGGATTTCTTATAAGAAATCACCTTAGAGGAATTGTACCTAGCTCACAAATTAAGCACGCATATATCCCACAGGTGCAAGGAAAAGAAAAGCGAAAAGACAAGCCATCAAAAGAGGGTACCTTAGGGGTTGAGGGTTTAGAAGAAAAGTTGTTAATAAGGGCATTACAGCAAGCCGGTGCAACCTGTGAAGACCATAAAGCTACTATCACAAAAGTAGATATGTATACATTAGGATTACCTGGTCACGAAAATAGCAAAGCACTGCGAACAGCCTTATTGAAAAAGCTGGATTTACCAACATACATAACCAACAACGCATTGCTTGATGTGTTAAATTCTATAACCACTTTAGAGCAGTTAAAAGAAATTTTAGCTGATTTATAATTTGTAATATATTGATAATATGCCTTTTATAAAGCTACAAAATCAAGCAAATGTTTGTTACTTTTGCCTATGACAATTTATTGTTTAAAATGATATAATTAACTAAGAAATGTATACCTCGGTAGATATTTGTAATGGTATACTACTTAAAATTATATATTTTAAATAGTAGAAAGGCGAAATTATGTATAAAATAAATGACATAGTTATTTATAAAAATGAAGGTG
This sequence comes from Acutalibacteraceae bacterium, assembly GCA_036309465.1. Lineage (GTDB taxonomy): Bacteria > Bacillota > Clostridia > Oscillospirales > Acutalibacteraceae > CAG-964. Next base: position 30,308 of record JAXJTR010000128.1, on the reverse strand, counting down.
TTTGCAAGATTTCTGATATCGTAATTAAAAGTTTTAAGGATAAAGAAATAGAATATTATGTTTTAAAACCAGTTTATAAAGAAAATTCAGAAATATTTGTACCTAAAAACAATGCAGAACTTGTTAGTAGAATGAGAGAGGTTCTTAGCAAAGAAGAGATTATCACACTTATTAAAGCAATGCCCCAAGAGGACGATATTTGGATAGAGGACGAAAATCAACGAAAAGAGCAATATAAATTGCTCATAAAAAATGGCGACAGCACAGAACTTATTAGATTAATAAAAACTCTGTTTAAACATAAAGAAAAACAAAAAGAAGCAGGCAAAAAAATACATATAACCGATGAACGTTTTTTTAAAGACGCAGAAGCAATATTGTACGATGAATTTGCCTATGTCTTGGGTATATCACAAAATCAAGTTGTCCCATTTATTATTGAACAGCTTGAAAATTAAATAAACATTATTAATCCCCCACATTAAAAACTGTAAAAAAGTTTTTAATGTGGGGGATTGGTATTTTCTCTGTAAATTTACTTTATGTTGAATCCTTTGCTTTTAAGGAACAAAATAAAAGCTTCAGCATTTCCAACTGTAAAACAGTCCTTAGGAAAAATATAAATCAATTTTGCCTCTGACATCAATAAAACTAAATTTTTAGTTTGAAAAACACTTTTAATTTTAGAAAAGCTTATTTCATTTTCAGCACCATTGCTGGCACTGTTTTTTATGTAATCCTGTGTAACAGTAACCTGAATTTCTATAGGCTTACCATTCATTATTTCGTTATCTCTTTTTTGCTGTGTTTTAACAGTAATAAAATATATAGCTATTTCTAATATAAAAATCGCTAGGGCTAAAACAGCAAAAAATAAATAGAAATTATCTTTCCAAAGTATTGCATTAATTAAACTGTATACAATTAGAAAAACACTAAGAATAAAGCTAAATATCTTTTTAGGTCGTTTAAGATGATAATATTGATATAGCTCTTTCATTAATTTATCAGTTCTAACAAATTTATTCTCGAATAATATTTCCATATAAATACTCCTTAATTATCATATAGTAATTATACAACAAAATAAGCTTTTTTACAATTATAAACAGAAAAAGTAAGGCATAATAAACGTACCTAATTAGCATAAATTAATACTCCCCTGTGTTTAAAAAATTAAAACACAGGGGAGAGGTTAGAAATATTTATTGTAATGACACTAATTGATATAACTGCATTGTTCCAGCTTCTGAAATAAGCTTATAATCTGTGCCCATAAATGTTGCCAAATTATCTGTATTTGAACTAACACTAGAAGAGCTAACTAATAGATATTCAGTTTTAATGCTTGGACCATAGTAATTAGGGTATTGATAAAGCTTACTGAAATTATACATATGAGGTATATAAAAACCATCAGCAGTTACTTCAGCATCTTTTGGAATTGTAGAGATAAGTTGGTTATATCCATTAGCTGCCTGTGTAGCTTTTTTAGAAGCAGACTGGTAATATGATGCTCTTGGGAAAAACAATGAAAAGCTCATAATTAAGCTCATAGATAAGCTATATAGCATTATCTTATTTCTAGTGTTTTTATCAACTTGAGATATTACCAAAATAGCCATAAACACAAGTAATCCTGCAACACCATATGTGTATTGGAATTTTACATCATACTGATATTGCCAATTTGACATAAGGTCAACAACTAGCATAGGAATAAGCAATACCATTAATGATTTTTCTTTGCTGATAAATGGTGTAAATGCCACAGGAATAAACATCCAAAACATAAACATAATTTTATCTGCGGTGAAAATTTGAGAAACAAAATATCCAAAATTAGAGAAGCAAGTTTTTGCTACAGCACCAAAGCCAGATGTACCTTGTGGCATATAGTTAATAAGTCGGTCTGTCATAACACCGTCGCCTAAATCTGCCACAACACCTGTTGCAATTACAAAGTAAATTAATGCTCCTGTTAAAACAAATCCACCAAGTAAATAATCCTTACGACTTAAAATAATGTACAACGCAATTGACATTACATATATAGCAGCATCTTCTTTTACTGTTAATATTAATCCGCAGAAAACTAAAATGCCAATAAGTTTATTTTTTACTATAAAATATAGTGCCCACATTATAAGAACTGTTAAGAATTTATTCTCGTGGAAATCATAAAGACAACCATTTGCTAATGTTGGGAACAGCAAGTATATTAAACTGCAAACTACAGTTGTACTTGTTGTTAGCTTTAGTTCTTTACAGATAAGCACAACAGGAATTACACCCAGTGCAACAAATACCGCTTGAATAACAAGTAATGTTTCAGGACAAGGGCAAATCATATAAAAAGGTAACAATACATAATAAAACGGGCTAAAATGCACACCAAAATGAGACATTAGAGTATTTCGCTCTACAGTAGTATCAGCCAAACCTGTTGTACGCATATTTTCAAACATCTGTGTAAAAATACCAAAGTCGAAATTATGTGCCATATATCCCTGATATCTTGCAATTGATGCAACAGAAATTAATATTGTAAATACTAATAAACCTGCACCAGCTACAAACCAAGTTGTATTTTTATGGAGCTTTATACTGTCAAGATCAAGCTTATCGTCTTTACCAATCCACGCTATAACTAAAAACATAATAAAGCCGATACCTATGTTCATATAGATATTTTCAGTGCTTTCATTGTTTGTTACACTTCCATTATAAGTAAGAGCACAACCAAACAAAACTGAACATATAAGCAATGATATAGGTATTATTTTATTACTTTTTATAAGCAAAGCTGTAATAACTAAAGATAAAAATATAATTATAGTTGCAACAACAACTAATGAAAAATTTACAGCAGTTGTAAATTCAAGCTGAGTATATTTACCTTCGGTAGTTAGCAAAGTTATAAAACTGCTGAAACAAAAGCCTGCACAAAATGCTGCAAATATATAATCAAGAGGCATAAGTTTTAAAAAGTCGTTAAACTTATTAGAAATAGAATTTGCAGATTTTTTATTATTTTTGCTCATTTTATCACATCCTATATTTTAGTTAACTTTTTTTAATAGATTTAATATTAATAATTACCTTAAATAAAGTAAAAATAACATTACAAGTACATAAATAACACACATAACAATTAAACCGATATCGTGCAATAAAACCTCTACAGGGTCACCGTCCGAATCACTTTCTATTGTCATACTGTATTTCATACATATCAATAATACCAACGGTACTGTCCATATTAAATAACTACCATACACCTGTATAGTTGCGTCGTCCATTGTCCACAAAGCATAAAAAACATTTAACAGTCCAATGCACATATACATATTTTGATTTAAGAAATTATAAGAATATTTTTTGATAACAGAGCGAGATTCGCACTCATCTCCCATCATTTTTAATTCATTTCTTCTTTTACCAAGAGCAAGGTAAAATGCAGCCGTAACTACTACAAGATAAAGCCAATTAGATATTTTTATGTCTGTAATAATAGCACCATAGAGAGTTCTTATAAGAAAGCCTGAAACTAAAATTACTATATCTAAAAGGGGCACATTCTTTAAACCAAAACTATAAGCTATGTTTAAAATTAAATAAATCACCAATAGAATAGATGAGAATATATTAAATGTTAATGTATTGCATAATACAGATGTAATGAATAAAAACACAGATAAAACAGTGGCTTCTTTTACTGATATTTTTCCTGCTGCAATTGGTCTTTTGCATTTTATAGGGTGCACCTTATCTTTTTCTACATCTCTTATATCATTAATTATATAAATACAAGAAGATAAAAAGCTAAAAGCAAAAAAACCTAAAAAAACTTCAGTTATCTTGTATGATGTAAATAGTTGTCCACTACATACAAGTGGAAGCATAACCAAAAAATTTTTTATATAATGATGCACACGCATTTCCTTTAGAATATAAACAATTTTCATACTTATGCCTCTTATACTGGATAATTTAAAATACCGAACTGTAATAAATCGTAAATAGCAGGTATATTTATAATTGCTAATACCACAATTGCTATAACAGACAATACAAAAGTAATAGCTTTTATATTAAATTTCTTAGCAATTGCTAAAACTAGTTGATAGATTAATACCAAAAACGCCCAACTAAAATACAATGCGTACAGAATCATTCCGTTTTCTGAAGAACCCCAGCCTACAACCAACAATATAACCACTGAAAACATAACCCAATACATTGCAATTAGGGAAAGTTTATTTTTTCGTGTAACAATAAATCCCAAAATAGCTAATACAAATACCGCTACACCAACAATTGATAACGTTGTTATATCATTTAATTTCCATATAGGATTTTTTGTATCGGCAAAACCAGTGACGGTATCAGGTTTGATAAAACAATCTGAAATAAATGAAAAATATTGAAGAACTCTATGCTGTATAGAAATATTTTCTCCGGTAAATCTCATAAGTGTATCAAAATTGTTTGTCATACTTACTCTTGCAAACGCTAAGAAAAAGAAAACAAAAGCTAAAACAGATTTTTCCATATCTCTAATAAAGGCTTTTATTTTACTATTAGTGATATCTTTTAATGTTAAATGTTGAGAAGCTATAGGTGCAAGCACTAAACTTGTAAGCAGTGAACCAGACGCTGCTGCTATAGTAAAGCTGTCTGATGCTTTTTCTTGACAATATTGATATACAGCAAAAATCGCCCAAAAATATGCTATTATGTATTGCTCCATCATTAAAGAAAATAACAAAGTTGTATATGTAATTGATGACAATATCATAAATCCTACTCTTTCGTATGATGACAGCTTAAGTAATTTTGCCAACATAAGATTAGAAAGTATCATCAATACTATTTGCACCAAATTCATAAATAAAGCAGAGGAACCTTCAACAGAAGAGAATATCAATGATAGTGCATATCCAAAGCCAGCAAAAGGTGTTGCAAACACAGCAAACAAAGGTTGTCTTATATCATTTTCCGCATAAGTAAGATTCATATACACATTATTTTTAACAAGCATTTGAGAATCACTTGTGTAAATAATGTCACATATATAATCTGTTTTATAAAACACTTGGGTGTTAAGAAATGAATATGTAACAAAACCTAAAACTAATGCAATTAGCAAAGTGTAGATTATATATTCAAATTTTGTTAAATCAGCAAACACACTTTTTAATTTTTTACCCAAATAATTATAGAGAAGTGCAGTTGCAGAAAAAACAAAGAAAGCTGAAACAAAAGCTAACACTAAATTTATAACTGTATAGGTAATTCCTTTATCAATTGTAAGGTGAAGAGATTTAGTAATAAACAGACTAAATTCAATTAAGTTATCATTTTGGGTTAATATTAAATACATAGTTACACCCAATGAAGTAACTATAGCAATAAATTTATAAACTATGTTTACACTTTTAACTTTTTCAAAAATACTATCTGTTTGCGATAAAAAGATAAATGCTATAATAACAGCTAAAATCATAGCTATTATTCCCATTGTATCATTAACCATATATAAGGTTAATAATGCTACAAAAGAGAAAAAAACCGGTAAATTTTTAACTGTATTACTTAATATTTTCGATTTATCCATAACCAAAAACTCATTAGCTAAGTATTTGATTTCATCAATAACTATATACAATAAATAATATGTTCCATAATAAGCCAAAACAGCAAGTACAAATGCAATTAAAGGAACTAATGTTTCAGGAGATATATTAAGTTTATCCGTAATATACAAAACCACACCTGAAGAGCCCCAAGATTTATAAAAAGAATAAAATCCCAAAGCAACTATAATTAAGCTTAGAATATAATAAAATTTTGTACAAGTCTTTTTCTGCTTTCCAACAAGAGATATATTACTCTTGCAAAAGGAAACAATAAAAATGGTTCCTGTAATAGCTAAAGAAATTAAAAGCATAAACTTGCTTGGTTGTGAAAATAGTATCACTAACATAATACCAGATAAAAGAAACGGAAAATTTTTCTTTAAAATTTTTAAATTGTTTTTTATGATACCATTCATTATACCCCTCCCTTTTCAACAAAATATAACTTATATATTCCACGATATTTTATATAATATCACATATTAACAATTTATTCAATAATTATATATTTAATTACACAGTGATAGTCTGTACTTATTAGGTAAAATATATTGATTAATTTTGTTTTTTTATATATAATGATATAATAATTTACAATATAATCTGCATTTATTTGTAACAGAAGCGATGTAGAATAGCAGGGGTACAATGTAAATATATGGACTATTGAAGCCTTATTATTAGCTAAATTATTTGTTTCATAAAAGCTAAGAGTGTTTCAGAGATTTTTAAATATGCACTGCTATTTATTGTAGGTTATTTATTTGTAATAGCTCCTAATATTATTAAAGTTTTGTTTTGGGTGGCACTTTAATAATGTAGGTAGCAGTGCTAACAAAAAATTATAAAAAATTGAATTCAAAGGGGAGAGGTATTGTGATTATAGATTGTTATGACATTAAAACAGAGCCTATTGTTAATATTAAAGATTTTTATGGTGAGCAAAAACATATTGTAGATATATGTCTAATTATTTTTTCAATAGATATACATACTCATTTGCTTAATACATACCAGTGTGAGCAAATAGGACTTTTGACCTCTTGTAATGGAAATACACCTATCTACAAAATGAATTATAAGGGTAAGGATATTGCTTTTTATTTGACAGGTATCGGCTCAGCACTTGCATCAACTATGTGCTACGAAACTCATTGGCTTACAGGTGCTACAAAATTTATTATGTTTGGCTCTTGTGGAAGTCTTGACAGAGAAAAAACAGAAGGCAAATTTATAGTTCCAACTGAAAGCTATCGTGGAGAAGGTGCTTCGTATTACTATGCAGAGCCTACTGATTATCTTGAAATAAAAAACAGTAAAAAGCTTGCAGATATATTTGAGAAATTAAATGTTCCCTATGTGACAGGCAGAGTATGGACTACAGATTCTATTTTAAGAGAAACCGCAGGACTTGTTAGCAAACTAAAAGCTGAAGGGTGCATTGCAGTAGAAATGGAATTGGCAGGAGTGCAAGCTTTGTGTGATTTCTACGGATTAGAACTTTATGATTTTCTTGAGGCAGGAGATGTGTTGGAATCAAGCGGTTATGATATTGAAGGACTTAATGATGCCAACCACAATTTAGGTAAATTATATATTGCACTTAAAACAGCAACACTTTTATAATTTTTAATTGATTCAACTATTCATAAAACAAGTAAAATCACTTACAAATTTAAGCGTAGCCTGTACCATAGGCTAGCACTAATTAAAAGCTTTTCTAGTTTTTAATTAATGCTTAGTATTAGATGATTTTTCTTTAATAAGTAATTTGTTCTAAAAGTGATAAGTTAATTTATCACTTTTCAGTTCGTATCTATTAGCTAGCTAATGAGAATTTAGATGTAATGTAAATTGAGATAAAAAGCAAAATCCGAAAACCCTGATTAAATCGAGGTTTTCGGATTAAATTTTGGCACCCCCTGTGTGAATCGAACACGCAACTAGCCCTTAGGAGGGGCTTATTATATCCATTTAACTAAGGGGGCATTTATAACTAAAATATAATATTATTCTAACCACAACCAATATTAACATAACAACATTGGTTGTGGTTTATAGTATATATAATAACATACATTATTAATATTAACAAGATGATTTAAAATAAAATACATATGAATAATATTTTATTAAGTTTTGTTATTTAGTAATTTATTTAGTTCATCCATAAATGTGTTAATATCTTTAAATTGGCGATAAACAGAAGCAAATCTTACATACGCTACTTCGTCTATGTTTTTTAAATGCTCCATTGCATATTCGCCTATCATTTGAGATGTAACTTCTCGGTCAAGAGAGTTTTGTAAAGTTTTTTCTATATCCGTTACAATAGACTCTATTGTTTCTACAGATACCGGTCTTTTTTCGCAGGCACGCATTAATCCATTATATAGCTTTTGTCTGCTAAAGGATTCTCTTGTTTTGTCACGCTTTATAACCATTATAGGAACGGTTTCTACTATTTCATGAGTTGTAAAGCGTTTGCCACAGCTTAAACATTCTCGTCTTCTGCGAATACGCTCGCCATCATCGGCGGAACGAGAATCTATAACCTTGCTTTCTTCATAAGAACAAAAAGGACATTTCATAGTGCAAACCTCCTAAATTATGAGTAGATTATACCATATTTATTTACTTGATTTCAACAACAAAATCAATCTATTTATATATTATATAAATCTTAATTTTATTGTTTGGTAAAATTAAGTGGGTTATAGCTACATAGCACAGCGTAGCTTATGTAACAGGAGAACTATCTTAAAATATTTTAAATTTTTTAGATAGTTAAGTATTACTAAAATTATTTACCAAATACTTATAAGATTGAAAAATTTCAGATACATCTTCAAAATTCTTACGATAAACCTCAATTACTGCTTTACCATTATAACCATATCCCTTTATTTGTGATAATATGCTTTTATAATCCATTGTGCCTTTACCAGGTAATAAACAATCATTATTGCTGTCATTATCATTGATGTGTATATGAGCAATGCGGTTCCCCATAGCTTCACATACCTTATAAGGGTCATTCTGTGACCTTACTGCTTGCTTGATATCAAATACAAAATCTACATTATCACCTAGATAATCCTTCATATTTTTAAGAAAAACAGGGTTTTGACTTCTGAACATATTTACATTTTCTTGACCAATAGAAATTCCAAAGGTTTTTGCAGTTTTTTGCAATATATAATATCTTTCAAAATATTCCTCATCAGGTATACCACCTATTTCAGGAAAACGCCTGTCACCGTGTAATACAACTATTTTTGCTCCTAATGTGCAAGCAAATTCAAAATAATTTTTATAAAATTCTACTGCATCTTCAAATCGCTTGTAATAGTCAGAGAACAGAAGTATATGCTCATAACCAGATGTAAAGGGGTGTATTGATGTTACTTTTATATTGTATGGTGTAATAATGTTTTTTACTTCTTTAGCGTACTCAGGAGTAATTTCACTGGCGGTGTTTGAGAATATCTCCATATATTTAATATTGTTTTCTGCCAATAGCTTTATTGATGTAGTAAGATTTTGAGGATAAAAGCAGGCTGTTGAAATTCCAAAATCCATTTATTAGTCACGCCCTTTATTTATTTGCTTTATATATTTGATTATAATTATAACCAATGAAAAAGTAAATATAAAAATACTTATCCATTGAGATGTAGACATTATACCAAAAGAACCTCGTTCTATATAATCTCCACGGAAAAACTCGTTAATAAATCTAAGTACAGAATATGTAATTCCGTAAATAAAAATCAAGCTACCCTTTTTAAAATTCTTAAATTTATATAGTATTAACATAAGAACTATAAAAAGCAGTAAATTTTCAAAGGCTTCAATTAATTGTATTGGTAATCTGTGGATAATTCCATTGTCTGTAAAACATTCCGAAAAGGGGAGAGGGCTTTGGAGTTCTACGCCATAACAGCACCCTGTTAAATAACACCCAATTCTGCCAAATGCGTGAAACAGTGGTATAAGTGGAGCAAAAACATCTGTATAATTATCTATATTTAATTTTTCATATTTTAAATACAGATACCCACCTAAACAAAATCCTATTAGACCACCATAAAATACCATTCCGCCAAAAACATTAGAAAAATAATAAATAAAAGCAGGAATACTTTTAAACAGTGCATTTGGATTAGAAATAATGTAAAAAAGTTTTTCGTGTTGAGCAACTGCATATACTATGTGAGCCATAAAAAAAGCTCCAACCATACCTACAAGAGCGGTTAGTATACAATAGGAAAATTCAATATTCTTTCTTTGTTTCATATTAAATCTAAGGGTTATTGAGCAGGCTAGTATGCCTAATAGTGTTGCAATACCATAATAGGGTGGGGTAAAGGATAAAAATTTATCTAAAAACATATAAAATACCTCTGTTTATACTGATACCGGTTTAAATAGAGGTATCAGTATTTATATATATTGTGTTTCAATAACAAACTAGGCAGTGTGTAAACACTGCCTAGAAATTAAAGATAAAATATACTGTAACTAAATTTATGCCATATCAAAATCATCAAAGGCGAAGCTAGCTGTATCATAATCATCAAATTCAAAATTTTCGCTATAAATTTCATCTTTTAGAGCATCGCCCATACCAACTGCACAGCAACCTGTACACATAACACAAGATGAACCAAAAAGTGCAAGTGAAGAGAAAACAAGCCCCAAAATACCAAAAACCATACCAGTTGTATTCATACCTCTTGCACCAGGGCAACCGCTTTCTCGTGCCATTTTGTTATGTTTATTTGCCTGAACAACACTTACAATGCCAACAATAAATGATGCTATAGTTAAAATACCAGAGATAATCATAGCTAAACCTACATTAGCAAAATATTCAACAGCAAATATAGCAGATGTTAGTTCCCTTGGTATCGAAAAAATACTGCCCCAAAAAACAACAGAAGATGTAATTGTCAAAGCAAAGCTAATAATACCTGTTATTAAGCTTGTTCTTGCCTTTTTTGCATAAACCTCAGGCGGATACACTTGTTGACCATAGCCACCGTATTGATTGCCATAATTATACTCGTTGCTATTAGTGTATTGGTCGTTATAAATACCATTATTATATGTGGAATTTGTATTATAATCAGATTGATATTGTTGATTATAGGAATTATAGTCGTTTTGAGAATAATTGTTATCTTTATTTAGATTAATACTATTACCTTGAAAATCGTCGTTATTATCAAATTGATTATTATTACCCCAATTGTTATTGTCCATAGGACATACCTCACTTTTTTGTTTTTATGATTAAGTATACTATATTATTTAGACAAAAATTCTCTAATTTGCTTGTTAGTTATCTCTGTTACATCTTCGCCACTTATATAAACCTTAGACCACTCTACTGTCTTTTCAATAGCTTTTTCAATGTTCCAAACAGGCTTCCACTTCATAGTTGTCTTTAGCTTAGAACAATCAAGCTTTAAGAAATTAGCCTCGTGTGGTGCATTTTCTTCGGCTTTGTTTATCCACTTCATACCCTCGCCATAATATTTAACAAACATATCAACTATGTTTCCTGTAGTAACACAGTCACATTCATCAGGACCAACGTTATAGCTATCAGCAAGTTTAGGATTATTATATTGCATTTCTGCAATTAAAAGATAAGCACATAGTGGCTCAAGAACATGCTGGTATGGACGTGTAGAGAATGGATTTCGTACCTCTATATCTTTTTTCTCTTTAGCTGAACGCACGCTATCAGGAATAATTCTATCAGGTGCAAAGTCGCCACCGCCAATAACATTACCTGCCCTTGCTGTAGAGATTGCAATTCTGTTATCAGCAAAGAAACTGTTTTTGTAGCTGTGTGTTACTAATTCTGAACAGCTCTTACTGTTAGAATATGGGTCAAAGCCATCAAGAGGCTCATCTTCTCGGTAACCCCAGCACCACTCGTTATTTTTATAAACCTTATCTGTTGTAACGTTTAAGAATGACTTAACTGTTGTAGACTCTCTTAAACATTCCATAATGTTAACAGTGCCCATTACATTTGTTGAATATGTATATACAGGGTCATCGTAAGAAGCACGAACAATTGGCTGTGCAGCAAGATGAAGTACAATTTCTGGTTGTGCTTCATTAAAAGCCTTTTTTAAAGCTTCTAAATCTCTTATATCGCCAATAGTGCTATGAATTTCATTATCAATATTTAGTAGGTTGTAAAGTGATGGCTCTGTAGGTGGCTGTAGAGAGTAGCCATATACATTGGCACCACATTCTGTTAGAATTTTGCAAAGCCAAGAGCCTTTAAAGCCTGTATGACCTGTTACAAATACATTTTTACCTTTATAGAAATCTTTATTAAACATTATATATCTCTCTTTCTTTAATGTTAAAAATTATATGTTTCAATTTCTGTATAATATATCACCTTATATTTTATTTTATATTCAGCGTATTTGCAAGCAAATTTTAAAAATTTTTACCAGAAATATTCAATACCTAATAAAATCCACCATATCACATAAATGATATGATGGATTTTAGGCTATATGCGTTATATTAATTAAAATAGGTGGTCAGCTTGCTTTTACAAATATTATTTTGTTATTTTCAGCTGTACAGTGTACAGTATCACCGGAAGCTATCTTTTTCTCAAGAATTTCTTCGCTTATTTTGTCCTCTATATTTGAACAGATTGCTCTCTTTAAGGGGCGTGCTCCATATACAGGGTCAAACCCTGCCTTTGAAATATACTCTATAGCACTGGTATCAAAAACTATTTTAATACCAAGATTATTTAATCTGTTTGAAAGGTTATTAAGCATAAGCTCAGCAATTTTATGAATTTCATCTTCTGATAGCTGTGTAAATACAATTGTATCATCAACTCTATTTAAAAATTCGGGTTTAAATGTATTTTTTAGCTGATTCATAACAGTTGATTTAATACGCTGATAATTATTTTCTGTGCTTGATTTTTCATTTGAAAATGCAAATCCAATTTCATTAGGCGAATTATTTGTAATATATTTTGCACCGATATTTGATGTCATAATAATTACAGTGTTTTTGAAATTGACTAATCTACCTTGAGAATCAGTAAGTCGACCGTCATCAAGAATTTGCAAAAGCATATTAAATATATCAGGATGTGCTTTTTCAATTTCATCAAACAAAATTACAGAATATGGATTTCGTCTTACTTTTTCTGTAAGCTGACCGCCCTCATCAAAACCAACATAACCAGGGGGAGAACCTACCAACTTTGAAACCGAATGTTTTTCCATATATTCAGACATATCAAGTCTAATCATATTATTTTCATTGCCAAACATAGCCTGAGCCAAAGCCTTGCAAAGTTCGGTTTTACCTACACCTGTAGGACCTAAGAAAATAAATGAGCCTATTGGTCGATTTGGGTCTTTTAATCCGATTCGGCTTCGTCTTATAGATTTAGCAACTGCGGTTACAGCTTCTTGTTGACCGATAAGTCTTTTGTGTAGAATATCCTCCATTTTCAAAAGTCTTTTACTTTCTTCCTCTGTAAGCTGAGATACAGGAACACCTGTCCAAGAAGAAACTATATTCGCTATATCATCTTCTGTAACTTTATTTTGATTACTACTGTTGTTATCTTTCCATTCCTTTAATGCTTTGTTATATTGTTCCTTTGCAATTCTTTCTTTATCTCTAATGCGTGCCGCTACTTCAAACTTTTGGGAATTAACCGCAGAGGATTTTTCAGATTCCAGTTGTTCCATTTGAGTTTTCAAATGCTTTAGTTCCTGTGGTTCTGTATAGCTTTGAAGTCGTACCTTGGATGCAGCTTCATCTATAAGGTCAATAGCTTTATCAGGTAGAAAACGGTCGTTAATATATCGTGCTGAAAGCTTAACTGATGCAATAATAGCATCATCTGTTATTTTTACACGGTGATGTGCCTCGTATCGGTCACGCAGACCCTTTAGAATTTCTATTGCTTCATCTTCTGTAGGCTCACCAACAGATACAGGCTGAAATCTTCTTTCTAAAGCGGAATCCTTTTCGATATGCTTGCGATATTCATTTATAGTGGTAGCACCTATTATTTGGAAATCACCTCTAGCTAAAGATGGTTTTAAAATATTGGCGGCATCTGTAGAGCCCTCGGCACTGCCTGCACCTACAATTGTGTGAAGCTCATCAATAAATAGTATTATATCATCTGATTTTCTTACTTCGTCAATAATACTTTTAATTCTTTCTTCAAAGTCACCACGATATTTTGTACCGGCAATCATACCTGTTAAGTCTAGTGAAATTATTCTTTTTTTAAGAAGTAAATCAGGAACATTGCTATTTACAATTTTTAATGCTAATCCCTCAGCAACTGCGGTTTTACCAACACCAGGTTCACCAATTAAAACAGGGTTGTTTTTTGTTCGTCTTGACAGAATTTGTATAACTCTTTCAATTTCTTTTTCTCTGCCTATAACAGGGTCTATTTCGCCTCTTTTAGCTTTTTCAGTAAGATTTGTACTGTATTTGTCAAGAGTTTCTGTTTTATCTTTATGCTTGCTTGTAGCTTTTTCCATAGCTCCAAAATTAGTAGGGGGCTCGCCAACCAAATGGTCTTTTACGCTTTCAACAACATCGGTTGGTTTAGCACCAGCCTGAAACATCATTCGCACCGCATAGCAATCAGCATCTTCTAAAATTGCAATTAACAAATGCTCTGTGCCAACATAATTATGCCCCATTTTAGAAGCAATAGATAAGGACATTTGTATAACTCTTTTACTGCGTGGAGTAAGGTCTGAGGTGCTTAACTTTGTAACGCTACCTACACCAATTTCTGTTTTAATTATTTCTTCTATTGCATCAAATGTAATGCCACAATGATTAAGTGCCATAGATGCTATACCATTATCTTGAAGTAATCCTAATAAAATATGCTCTGTACCAATATATGTGTGACCTAATGTTTGAGCATTTTCTATTGCATAGTTCATAGCCTGATTTGCGTTTTCTGTAAAACCATTAAATTTGTACATACTTTATACCTCCATATTATTAAATAATTTCGTTCTATCCTCACTCAAATATAACCTATATATTTATTAAAATATGTCGAAGTATATTATAATAATTTACGCTAGTTTTTTCTTAATAATTTCCGCCCTAAGCTTATCACGCTGTTGGTTGGTAAGCTCTTTATTCTGTTGCGATACCATACAAATTGTTGCAGGCTGAATGGTGGAGATAAGACTATTAATAGTATCAAGAGATATGTTGTTGATAATCTTTTCGCTTATACCCATTCTTACCGCTGATAATAGCTCCATACTTTCTTTACTGCTTATTAACAGTGCATATTTAAGAGTAGCTAAGCTTCTCATTATATAATCCATTGTTTCAATTCTGCTACAAAGCTGACCTCTAACATCTTTTTCGTTAGATACTAATTGTTTTGTAACATTGCTAAGATTTTCTATAGCAGTTTCCTCAGAAAGTCCTAATGTAACTTGATTTGATAGCTGATATATACCAACCTGTGCATTACTGCCCTCGCCAAAAGTGCCACGCAAGGTTAAACCGATTTTAGAAAGATTATCTTCTAATCTTCCTATTACATTACCTGATTGCAAAGCCGGAAGATGAAGCATTACAGAAGCTCTTAATCCTGTACCAAGATTTGTTGGGCATTGTGTTAAATAGCCCAGTTTTTCGTGAAAAGCAAATCCAAGAGAATTATCCAGCAAGGTGTCTATTTTTTCAGCTGTTTCATAAGCAGTTTTTAAAGAAAGCCCCTCGGATAATACCTGTATTCTTAGATGGTCCTCTTCGTTAATCATTATGCTTATAGATTCATCATCACTTAGCAATAAATATTTACCGGCTCTATTTTGTGTAAAGCCAGGGCTTATAATATGCTTTTCCGCCATAGAGGTTGCCTCTTGTTGTGAAAGCTGTGCCATATTAATAAAGTTAAAGTGCTGTGCAATATAGGAGTGGCTGTTGTCTAATGCTTCTTTTATTTTATTTGCAACCTGATTTTTTTGCTCCGAATTAAGTAAGTGGGGAAAAGGATAACTTTTTAAATTTCTAGCCAGTCTAATTCTTGAGCTAATTACCACATCACCGTCTGTACCACTTTTTTCATACCATTTATTGCTCATTATTTTCACCTGCTTCCAATTCTTTTATTTTATCTCTTAGTTTTGCTGCTAATTCAAAATTTTGCTCCTTTACAGCAGTTGCAAGCTCCAGTCGTGATTTTTCAATTTGTCGTGCTAATTTAACATCAACTCCGGCACTTACAGAAACCTTACCTGTGTGTTGTAGGTTACCGTGTATTTTTTGTATAGAGGGTAAAAGCTCCTCGTAAAAATTACTGTAGCACTCTGCACAGCCAACTTTGCCTGACCTTGCTATGTCAGCAAATGAAGAACCACATTTTTTACAACGACTTGCACTTGTTCGAGAGGGCAAACCGTCCCCTAAAAAACTACCTAAAAAGCTACTAAAATCAGTTGCTGTATGAGAAAACAAATTCCCCCAGCCCTTAGATTTTGCACAATGTGGGCAAAGCCACATTTCTGTATATTTTCCATTTACCATAGACTTAATATGTGTTGATGCTTGATTTTTGCCACATATCTCACAAATCATAAATAATACCTCCTTAATAAATTACAGTTAATAGCATATTTTTCATTACAGTACACCGCACAGTATTCCGTATTTCTTTAGGAACATTTATTAATGCTTGTTCAGAAATAGCAGACTTCATTATTTTTGCAATCTCAAGAGAAATAACCTTGTTAACTACTAAATTTTCCAATATTATATTTGCCGATGTATTGTCAAGTGTACTTCCCAAGGAATTTACAATGTGCATTATAATGCTGGCAGGACTTTTGGAGTATTTTACTCTGGTAATTCTAATATAGCCACCGCCACCTCGTCTGCTTTCAACTATATAACCATTCTCATGTGTAAATCGTGAGCTTATAACATAGTTAATTTGGCTTGGAACACAACCAAGAGTATTAGCAAGCTCGTTTCGTTGTATTTCTGCTATACCATTACATTCCTCAAGTATATTTTTAATATATTCGGCAACCAAGTCGCTCATTCTCATATAAATGTAATCACCCCTTTGAGTATTGACTATTTGCTGTTATATATTCAATAATATTTGTCTTTGATTTTCTTTGACCTTAACTAGATTGTATACTTATAGTCAAATAAAGTCAAAGTGATAAAAAATTAAGATACTGGCTATAAGCTTCTATTATCTCGCTATTGCTTAAAATATCTCGTGTTTTCTGTGCTTTATTAAGTTATTGTAAATTGATTGTAAATAAAAATTCAAGGCAACACTATATCTTTTTCAAGTACAGTATCGCCTTATTTATAAATTATTTAATTACAACCACACCGCTTTTATATTCAATACCACAGGGTTGTACCTTGTTAGTGAAGGTATAATATATGTCACTGCTTTTTATTTCAATCTCCAACATTTTTTTACCGTGTTCTGAAAGCTCTTGTGGCAAATTTGTGATTTTTGTAATGATAGGTACTTTAGCTGTTTTTTTCATTACCTTTAATATTTCAGCACCCTTATTGTTAAAGCCAAGTATTCGTATATATTGTGGGGGAGTAGTGGGATAATTATAGGTTATGCCTAAAATAGAAGAAATAAGCAAGCGTCTGATTCTGGCGTAGGTGTAACGCTTAGAACAGGTCATTTCCAAAATATCTTCTACAGATGTTGCCTTTTGCACGGCGTTATATATTCGGTGCTCTAGTCCCTCGCTTATATCTGCAATGCTTTTAAAATCATCAATACTCATTTTTCTTAAAATGCTTATTATTCCACGGTGATTATTTTCAAGACAGGCAATCTCATTATTTATTATTGCTTGTTGAAGTAGGTCATAGCTTTTATTAGGTAAGTATTCAATAAAAGCCTCACCATTTTTTATAAGCTTTCTAATGTTGCTTGCACTGGCAAAGGTTGAGGAAATAGCTTGACTATTATGACTATCCCCAATGCGTTGAAATGTTACAGGCGTAATTTTACAATCAGAGGTTTTGTCTTTAATTTCATTAATTGCCTTAACATACTCAATACCAAGTACATTATTAGGTGATGAAATAATTTCTGCAAGATTATTATTACCTAAAATAGTAGCTGTGTTTGTAAGTGCTGTTGGATAGCTAACACCCTTTGCAATTTCTTTTTTAAAAGCAAGCTGAAAGCTTTCATCTGTAGTTAATCTGCTTATGTCTTCAAGTGATTTTATATTTCCACACTCACTTCCAAAAGCTAGTTTATCAACACAACCACTTAGATATGCTGTTTGCACCCCACCACGAGCAAAAACCTGTGCATTAGAAACAGCATAGGGTAATGGTAACTCTAAAACTAAATCTACACCACATTCCAGTGCCATTTTGGTACGAATATGCTTAGGCAATATGGCAACATCACCTCGTTGAACATAATTTCCACTCATTATAGCGGTAATATGTGTTGCACCACTTTGTCTGCATTGTTCAGTTAAATATTGATGTCCTTTATGAAAAGGATTAAATTCGCTGATAATAGCATAGTTTTTCATAATTACACCCTCGCTTTTAGGTTCAACCAATAAATTTAGCAATTATGCAATAAAAAAAGGTTGAATTTGTCTGTCATTTGTACTATTATATAATAGTAGTAATGTGTTTTTCAACACATAAGTTTAAATTAATTTATCTAAGGAGATTTATGCTGTATGAAAATTTTAGTAATTAATGCAGGTAGTTCATCTTTAAAATATCAGCTATTTGATATGGATAATGAAAAGATGCTATGTAAGGGTAACTGTGAGAGAATTGGTTTAGATAAAAGTCTTATTGGTCACAAAACTAGCGACGGCAAGTCAATAGAGAAAGAAGTACCAATGAATGACCACAAAGATGCTTTTATGCAGGTTAATGCAATGCTTACAGATTCTGAGTATGGTGTTGTTGCAGATGCAAGTGAAATTTCTGCGGTTGGTCATAGAGTAGTGCAGGGTGGTTCACGCTTTAGCAAAAGTGAGCTAGTTGATGACAGTGTAATTGAAGGTATTAGAGATTTAATTCCTCTTGCACCACTACACAATAAAGGTCATTTACAGGCTATTGAAGCTTGTATAGAGGTGTTCGGTAAAGAGCTACCACAGGTAGTAGTATTCGATACTGCTTTCCATTCTACTATGCCACCAAAATCATATATTTACCCAATTCCTTATGAGTATTATGAGAAATATAAAATTCGTAGATATGGTTTCCACGGTACATCACATCGCTATATCAGCAGTCGTTGGGCAGAGATTACAGGTAAATCATTACAGGGTACAAAAATGATTACTTGCCATTTAGGTAATGGCTCATCAATTACTGCTATTCAAGACGGTAAGGTTATAGATACAAGTATGGGTCTTACTCCACTTGATGGCTTTATGATGGGTACTCGTTGCGGTACTTTAGACCCATCTGTTGTAACATATATTCAAGAAAAAGAAAATCTATCTCCACAGGAAACAAGTGACCTTCTAAATAAACAATCAGGTCTTTTAGGTATTTCAGGTGTTTCCAGTGATGACAGAGATGTTACAAAGGCTGCAATGGAAGGCAACGAAAGAGCAATTCTTGCACACGAAATTTTACATCACGAAATTTCTAAATTTATCGGTGGTTATTATGTAGCACTAGGTGGCTGTGATGTTATTATATTTACAGCCGGCTTAGGTGAAAACCAGGCTCATCACCGTGAGAATATCGGTAACCTTTTAGCTCCTTTAGGTGTAAAGATTGACCCTGCATTAAACGAAGTTATGATAAAGGGTAAAGAAGGTAAAATCTCTACTGAAGACAGTAAGATTGAGGTTTATGTAATTCCAACTAACGAAGAGCTTGTTATCGCAAGAGATACAAAGGCAATTGTTAGTGAGCTATAATTAACTGTATAAACAGTTTAATAAAAGTACAGCACCTATAGTTTAACACTGTAGGTGCTGTGTTTTTATAAATTATATTATGTTGTTATACGGTCCGCCTCAGGATTATCTCTAAATAACAATGAAATACACCATAATGCAGATAAACCAACAAGCGTGTAAACAATTCGGCTTACTATTGCTGTTTGACCACCAAATAAGCAAGCTACAAGGTCAAATTGAAAAATACCAATAGCACCCCAATTTATTCCGCCTATAATTAAAAGTGTTAGGGCTAATTTGTCTAGCATATATAAAAACCTCCTTTGTGATATTTCTATTGTGTCACAAAGGAGGTTTAATATTCCTAATTTATTAAAATTTTATTTATAACACCTTAAAAGGTACTATAATTCCAACGGTAATCATAACTGCACCTGCAATAAGTAAAATTATTCCAAGTAGCTTTACATTTTTTTTACTTGTAATAATACCTTTTTTCTTAATATTTTCATCTACTCCATAAAATGGTAGCAATATGTTTAATAAACCTAATAGTGCAACACCAGAACCTGATATAAGCATACCTAATTTTAGTATTTCAGTAATCAACCCTGCAAAAGCACCAATTATTATAGCTATAAAAGCTGTAATATTTACAGTGCTAAATACAGGTTGAAACTTTTTTCTTGATTTATAATACAAAAATGTATTTCTATCACATTCATCACAGCAATATATATGGTTGTAATCAATCTCTTTTCCGCAATAGCTACATATTTTCATAGCAAAACACCTAACTTTAATTATTATTCTCATTGAAATTATACAATATTTACTTTATATGGTCAATATTATTTTTTAAAACAAAATTTTATATTTCTTGAAGCCTATATGATTTTGTGGTATTATGTATACGGGAATGTTTGCGTTTTATTCAATCTACCTTTTATTTTCATCTTTAAACAAACTTTTAAAAAATTTTTAAATAAATAAAGGGATTAAAAAATTTTTTTAGTATATTAAATTGAATAGTTTTTCTAACTGGTCACTAAACTGTTTTTATGAGGTGTTTTTGTGGATATTCGTGAACGAACTGAGTTGTGGGAACAGCAATATTTATCTGATGTTGCAACCTTAGCTGTAAACAGCAAAGGCAGAAAAAATATTGACGATTTATGCCCTGTACGCACCTGTTTTCAGCGTGACCGTGATAGAATTATTCATTGTAACGCTTTTAGAAGACTAAAACATAAAACACAGGTTTTTTTAGCTCCCGAGGGTGACCACTACAGAACAAGATTAACACATACCCTAGAGGTTTCTCAAATAGCTCGTACTATATCCCGTGCTTTAATGCTTAATGAGGATTTAACAGAAGCTATTTCTCTTGGACACGACCTTGGACATACCCCCTTTGGACATGCAGGGGAGCGAGCATTAAATCAAGTTTCTTCAGGTGGTTTCCAACACTACAAGCAAAGTGTAAGAGTTGTTGAAAAGCTAGAAAAGAATGGCAAGGGTTTAAATTTAACCCTTGAGGTATTAAATGGAATAGAATGTCATACAAAGGGCGATTGGGCAAGCACTCCGGAAGGCAGGGTAGTGCGTTATGCAGATAGAATTGCTTACATAAACCACGATATTGACGATGCACTTAGAGCAGGAATATTAAAGCCTAATAGCTTGCCAAGCGACATTGTAAATGTGTTAGGTACCTCTACCAGTGAGAGAATTAGTACACTAGTTTATTCTTTAATAAATAATAGTGTAGGCGGTAATTTACAAATGGATAGTCAAGTTGCAAAAGCCTACGATGATTTACATTCCTTTATGTTTGAATATGTATATAATAATAGTACAGCGAAAAACGAAGAAAAGAAAGTGCCACAACTGGTGGAAAAGCTTTATAATTACTACAAAGCTCATCCAGAAAAGCTACATTCTGTAACTCAAAATATGGTTGAGATAGAGGGTATAGACAGAGCAGTTTGTGACTTTATTGCAGGTATGACAGACCATTATGCTATACAGGTTTATTCAGAGCTTTTTGTACCAAAACGCTGGAGCTATTAAATTACTAAATAAATTTTAAAGAAAGGAAAGGTGATAACAATGGCTTTACCGTCAGAATTTCTACAAGAGCTAAGAGATAGAAACGATATAGTAGATGTAGTATCGTCTTATGTTAATCTAAAGCGTGCCGGCAGATTATATTCTGGTCGTTGTCCTTTTCATAACGAAAAAACACCTTCCTTTTATATATACCCTGATACTCAGTCCTTTTATTGCTTTGGCTGTGGTGCAGGGGGAGAAGTAATAACCTTTATTAGAAAAATAGAAAACTTAGATTATATAGATGCGGTTAAGCTGTTGGCACAGCGTGCTGGTATGGATATGCCACAGGATAGTTATGACGATAGTATGGCTAAGCTTAAACGCAGAATTTACGAAATAAACCGAGAAACTGCACGATTTTTTCATAAAAGCCTATTATCGAAACAAGGTGAACAAGCTTTAGGGTATCTTCACAGCAGGGGACTTACCGATAAAACCATAAAGCGTTTTGGTTTAGGCTATGCACCCCAATCTGTTTTTCAGCTTGTAAACCATTTAAAAGATAAAGGTTTTAGCGAATACGAGATGATACAGGCAAATGTTGCATTTACATCACGGAATAATCATACAGTTTCAAGATTTATTGATAGAGTTATGTTTCCTATTATAGATTTAAGAGGAAATGTTATTGCTTTTGGTGGCAGAATTATGAGTGACCAAAAGCCAAAATATCTTAATACATCTGACACCCCTGTTTTTTCAAAAAGCACACAGCTTTTTGCTTTAAATATGGCTAAAAATATGAATACAAGACAGCTTATTTTGGCAGAGGGATATATGGATGTAATAGCCCTAAATCAAGCAGGGTTTGAAAATGCTGTTGCTACATTAGGTACAGCACTTACACCACAACAAGCCGACCTTATACGCAGATATGCAGATGAAGTTATAATTTGTTACGACTCTGACGAAGCCGGCAGAAAAGCTTCTGATAGGGCAATAGCTTTATTAAGAAACACAGGTGTAAAGGTGAGAGTAGTGTCTATACCTGACGCAAAAGACCCTGACGAATTTATGAAGTCACACGGTGACAAAGGTCCGGCTATATTTAAGGTGCTTTTGGATAAAAGTGCAGGAGATATTGATTATAAATTAGATATTCTTATGGATAAATATAATGTTAATCAACCACAAGGCAGGGTTGATTATTTAACAGAGTCGGCAAAAGTTATAGCACAATCTGTAAATCCAATAGAAAGAGATATTCATATATCTCGTCTTAGCGAAAAGCTTGGGGTACAAAAATCTGCATTGGAACAGCAGGTTAATAAAAATCTTAAATACTCCCACAGACAACAAGCTAAAAAGGAATTTCGTAGTATCAGCGAGAATTTATCAGCTCGGCACGATAAAATTAATCCTGATAAAGCTAAAAATCTTAAAGCAACAAAAGCAGAAGAGTTTATAATATCTTATTTAATAAATAATCCTGATATGTGTCAATATATTATCAGCAAAATTAACCTTGATGACTTTGCAACAGAGTTTAATCGTGGTGTTTTTAAACTGATAGTAAAGCGAATACAGTTGGGGAATGACATTTCATTAACAGCACTTTCGCAAAATTTCTCACAAGAGGAATTGGGATATATAACAGCTTATGTATCAACAACTCTGCCGGAAACTCTCCATAAATCAGCACTTGACCAGTGTTTGCGGGTGTTACATTCAGAGCACGAAAAACAGGTTGTTAATAATCCTAATGAAATGTCTGATGATGATATGCTAAATTATTTTAAAAAAATGGGTAATCAAAAAAAAGGTAGTTAATTTTTTGGTTGCACATAACTATAGATAAAGAATTTAAGGAAATGAAAGGGAATGAATTAAAATGGCTAGCAAGGATAAAAAATCAATTGTTTTAGAGATACTGGAGAAAGCAAAATCTCAAGGTAGCATTACAACAGGAGATATAGATGACATTATCGGTGATGTTGATTTTGACCCTGAGCAAATCGAAAAACTTTACGACCAGCTTAAAAAAGAGGGCATTACTGTAATTGAAGCTATGAGTGACGATTTAGAAGAAATTACAGAAGCCGAGCTTAGAAAAATCGAAAAGTCTGACCTAGGTGTTGCCGAAACAGAGCCAACTGCACCTGATAATATTGCTATTGATGACCCTGTTAAGGTTTATTTAAAAGAAATTGGTAAGGTGCCTTTGTTATCTGCTGATGAAGAAAAAGACCTTGCTATAAGAATACAAAATGGCGACTCAGCCGCTAAAAAAAGACTTTCAGAGGCTAACCTTCGTTTGGTTGTAAGTATAGCTAAAAGATATCTAGGTAGAGGTATGCAGTTCTTAGACCTTATTCAAGAGGGTAATTTAGGTCTTATAAAGGCAGTTGAAAAATTCGACTATACAAGAGGCTTTAAATTTTCAACCTATGCAACTTGGTGGATAAGACAAGCTATAACAAGAGCAATTGCAGACCAAGCTCGTACTATTAGAATCCCTGTACATATGGTAGAAACTATAAATAAAGTAAAGAAAGCTTCAAGCCAATTGCTTCACACTAATGGTCACGAGCCTACTCCTGAAGAAATTGCTTTAGAAGTAGATATGCCTGTAGATAAGGTTAGAGAGATTATGAGAGTGGCTCAGGAGCCTGTTTCTCTTGAAACACCTATTGGCGAGGAGGAGGACAGCCATCTAGGTGACTTTATTTCTGATGATGTTACCCCTGCACCTGCTGAGGTTGCCTCATTAACAATGCTTAAAGAGCAAATTTCCGAGGTTCTTGATACTCTAACACCTCGTGAGCGTGAGGTTATTATCCAGCGTTTTGGCTTAGAGGATGGTCGTTCTCGTACACTTGAAGAAGTAGGAAAAAGCTTTGATGTTACTCGTGAGCGTATCAGACAGATAGAAGCAAAGGCTCTTCGTAAGCTACGCCATCCAAGTAGAAGCAAAAAATTAAAAGACTTTTTAGAATAATACCCAATCATATACCAAGGGCTTGTTTGAAAATTATTTATGTATATTTTCAAACAAGCCTTAATATGTGTAAGTATAATTTTATTATATAGTGGATTAATGCAATATTTTTTGGAATAAATAAATTAGTGACTGATGGTATATATGTAAGAAAAGAGGTTAGTTTATGTCAGCTAAACCTGATATTAAAGCATTAATTAAAGATATAATAGAAAAAGGAAAGCAATTGGGTAAAATTACTTCAAGTGGAATAGATGAAATTATCGACGATACAGAAATTGCACCTGAACAGCTTGAAAATTTATATGAACAGTTAAAAAAAGAAGGTATTCATATAGAAGAAGAGCTGATTGATGATATGGAAAGCATTGAAAATGAAATAGGTATTATCCAAAAAAAATCCTACACCGATGACAAAATGGTGGATATACTATTTTCAACAGAAAGATTAGCAACAGATGACCCTATAAAAACTTATCTTAAAGAAATAGGAAGATCTTCTTTGCTTAGTGCCGATGAAGAAAAAGAAATTGCTGAAAGAGTTGCACAGGGAGATGTTTCGGCGAAAAAAAGACTTACAGAAGCAAATTTGCGTTTGGTTGTAAGTGTAGCAAAAAGATATTTAGGCAGAGGTATGCAATTTTTAGACCTTATACAAGAGGGAAATATAGGACTAATTAAAGCTGTAGATAAATTTGACCCTACAAAAGGCTTTAAATTTTCAACCTATGCAACTTGGTGGATAAAGCAAGCCATAACAAGAGCAATTGCAGACCAAGCTCGTACAATCAGAATACCTGTTCATATGGTAGAAACTATGAACAAAGTAAAAAAGGCATCTAGTCATTTATTACACGCTAATGGTCACGAACCAACTGCGGAAGAAATAGCGTTAGAAATTGATATGCCCGTTGATAAAGTAAGAGAAATTATGCGAATATCACAAGAACCTGTTTCTCTTGAAACACCAATAGGCGAGGAGGAGGACAGTCATCTTGGCGATTTTATCTCTGATAACGCTACACCAACTCCTGCCGATGTAGCATCTAATACCTTGCTAAAGGAGCAAATTGATATAGTATTAAATACTCTAACTCCACGAGAACGAGATGTATTAATACAACGCTTTGGTTTATTAGACGGCAAACCAAAAACTTTAGAGGAAGTTGGAAAAGATTTTGATGTTACCAGAGAGCGTATAAGACAAATCGAAGCCAAAGCATTGCGTAAACTTCGCCACCCAAGCAGAAGTAAAAAGCTAAAGGATTTTTTAGATTAAAACACATATATGTCCCCACCTATAAACGGTATTACGATTATAGGTGGGGATTATCCTATATATTATAGTAGTTATAATATTATCTGTAAAATGTAGCAAACTTTATATTATAAAAGTCGCATATTGTCATTTGTCTTGAATTAACATCTTGAAGAATAAGATAATTAGCCCCTACTGTTGTAAGGTAACCACGCTTAATAACTGTTGTGTTAGTGCCTATTAAAAATTCAATTTCCATAAGCTTACCAATTTGTGTACGAAGATAACCATTTAAGTATTGAAGACTCTCCTGTGATACAGAATATGACTGTTGTGAATTAGCTGATTGAATACTTTCTAATAAATTTCTTAAAAATAAACCCAATTCTGCGGTTCCTGTACCTGTTAATATGTTTTGGTCTAATCCTGATACGCCTGAATTTATTCCGGAAGCACCTATATTCCCAGTTCCAATACCAATACCATAGTTAGTAGGATTAGCCCCCATAACCCCATTACCTAGGTTTGTATTCATACTATTAGTATTACTACCACTTATGTTTGCAGGTATCCCCATACTATTGTTACCGGTGTCTACCATACCTGTGTTCATACTGTTCATATTTGCTACACCCATTTCTGTATTATTTTTTTGTTGTTTATGTGAAAGAAAATTTTTGTCAGTGTTATTATAGTCATCGTTTCTATCTTGTAGTATTGTTACCGGAGTTTCCGTAAGTCCGGCGTGTGATTCTATTAATACAAATTCCTCATTATTTTTTGCTCTTATTGGAGAAGGAATATTACCTGAATTATTAATATTGTTGCTAACTGTGTTATTCTGTTTGCTA
This sequence comes from Acutalibacteraceae bacterium, assembly GCA_036309465.1. Classification (GTDB taxonomy): domain Bacteria; phylum Bacillota; class Clostridia; order Oscillospirales; family Acutalibacteraceae; genus CAG-964. Next base: position 3,543 of record JAXJTR010000128.1, on the reverse strand, counting down.
CTACTGCATTGTGTACAACTATTAGCTTGTATTGTGTGGGTTATAGGGATATTATCCCTTACTATAACCTGTTCTGCAGGGTTTAATTGTGTTCCTTTATAATTATTATTGTTATTTAAGTAACTGTTTTCAGATGGATAATTATATAGTTGTAATGGTGAAGCTGTACTATTAGTTTTATCAAAACCATATAATGTATTAATATCAATATTATTATTCATTACTCCAACCTCCTAAGTATCTAAATATTTTTGGGTTGGTGCATAAAAACAGTGGTCACCAATTCTGTTATATATTACACCTATTCCTGTTGAGGGGAAGTAATTGGGACATGTTTCACTGTAAGGATTAAAAAAGAAAAGAGAATTACCAACAGGTGCAAAGGTGTTTCCAGCTAGAGCCCAGTCAGCTATTTCGTAATGCTCTGCATCAGGTCTTATGTTATACACGTTTTGTGGATTGTCTATTCCGTCTATAACAGGTTGCATACATACAAATTGTCCAGGCTGTTCTATAATGGCACGCACATTACCACCATTACTTACACGACTAAATTCACCGTTGGGGGTTTTTGCTCTATTCATTATAACAGAGGCAACTGCTCTCATTCCGTTATCACCCTCACCGCCAGCCTCGCATTTTATTAATCGTGCAAACAATTCTCTTGTATCAATAGCCACACATATCACCATCCTTATTAAGCCATAATATATTCTATTCATTTCTGTTGCTTTAGTGAATAATTACATAATTTAGCATTATTGTACTTTATAGTATAATTTTGAAAAGATTAAAAATGTTGTAATGTACATATCTTTTAACTGAATTCTGATGTAATTGATAATTAAATTTTTATACATAAAGTAAAAAAACTAAAGCATAGGAAACCAAAAAATAATAATTACTTTTTGATGCTAATTTTTTAATGATTTTGGCAAAAAATAGAGAAAATATTAATGATTTTCTTGACATATTATCAATTTTAGAGTATACTTTACTAGAATAAAATGGATGAAATAGGTGAAGTGTGTTATTATCACCTGATATGTGAGGATTTCTTTAATACTAAACAGTGATATTTATTTAATAGATATTGATTTATTCTTAAAGTGCAAATACGTACATATACTGATTATTAGTGTGATTCAAATAGTAATTTGGGAGGAAGTCGTATGACGGATAAAGAGTTACGTAAGTTAAGCCGTTCAGAGCTTCTTGAAATGCTACTGATTCAAAGTAGAGAGGTAGAGCGATTAAAAAGTGAACTCGAGATCGCTAATCAAAAACTTGAAAACAGAAAAATAATTTTGTCAGAATCAGGTTCTATTGCCGAAGCCGCATTAAAGCTAAACCAGATATTTGAAGTTGCACAAAATGCTGCTGATCAATATTTAGAAAGTATACGCAGTATTAACGAAGATGTTTAAGTGTTATGATAAGTTTTAAAAAGAAAAAAATAGTAATTAACGAAATTCCTACAATAGCTCAACTTGAAAAAGAACTCCAACGAGAGAATTATAAAAATAGATATGGAAAAATGTTGCGTAGCACTACATACACTTTAATTACAGTGTCGGCTGTTGCTATACTGGTTGCTACATTGTTAATGCCTGTATTACGTATATATGGTATGTCTATGACACCATCTCTTTCAGAAGGTAACATAGTAATAACCTTAAAAGGCTCCGAATTTAATCAAGGTGATGTTATTTCTTTCTATTATAATAACAAAATCCTTGTAAAGCGTGTTATTGCTTTTCCAGGGCAGTGGGTTGATATAGATAAAGATGGTAACATATATGTAAACGAAGACTTACTTGATGAGCCTTACTTAACAGAAAAAGCGTTAGGTGAATGTGATATAGAGTTACCGTATCAAGTGCCTGACGGAAAAATTTTTGTATGTGGAGATCATCGTTCTACTTCTGTAGATAGTAGAAGCACTACAGTAGGATGTGTTTCAGAAGAACAGATAGTGGGAAAAATATTGTTTAAGGTGTGGCCGTTAAATGAAATGGGGCCGGTAAAATAGATAATTTAGGAAAGGGGAATGTGTATGTTAAAAAAAGGTTTACCCAATGCAAAAGAATACACCAATAAACGCAAAAAGCGTTCTTTAAGGCAACGTTTACTTATAGTTGTAGCCTCAATGGTTGTATTCTGTACAACATACGCTATGATTTTGCCTGCCATAACAATGGAAAGTAACATAAAGTGTACTAAACAGGAGCATATACATAAAAACGCTTGTTATGGAACAGAAAAAGAGTTAAAGTGTCAACAACCTGAGGGCGAAAAACATATCCACGAGGAAAATTGTTACGAAAGCTCAGGAAACTTGATTTGTGATATATCAACTGACGAATTACATACTCACACAGATAGTTGCTATATTAATAAAATGGTGATGGTATGTGGTCAAAACATACATCAACATAGCGAAGAATGTTATGGTGAACAACAAGGCAATACCCAGCCTACTACAACTCCAACAGAAGCAGAAACTACCGAAATAGCTACATCTGTTACAACTCCAACAGAAGCAGGTACTGTAAATGTTTCTAAAGATAACAATACTGGTTCAGTTGCAAGCAAAGGTACGGAGACTGGTGTTACCGATTTAGCTGAATACATAAAAGACGTTGATGGAGGATATATTATTACAAAGGTATGTAATCAATACGGTGAGGAAATTACAGACTTATCTAAGGTTACTGGTGAAGGTTTTGTATTTTCCGTTAAGATATCTTCTGGAGAAGATGGTATTTTGCCTGGTATATATCAGTACACAATACCAGAAAAAATATACTTGCCAGCTGGTCAGTATGAGGGTACCGTATCTAAACAGGGTGATAACCAAACTGTTGGAGATTATACTGTTAAAGAAGCAGCTAATGTTGTAATTACAATTGAGTTTAATGACATGATGAACTCTAGACAAAATGTTATTGGTTATTTAGAATTTGACATTGGTATCGACAACGGCGGTGAAAAACCTAAGGATGCCGAAATAACAAAAACTGGTGCTTTTAACGAAGCAGATGGTATGTTTGATTTTAAAATCAGTGCAGTTATTCCAGCCCAAAGAAGTGGCTTACCAATGAAAGAGTGGTGTTTACATGACTACTCTGAGATAGAGGGAGAACAATATTGGGGGCAGAATTTACAAGGTTCTAAGATAAGCATTTCTTATAATTCAGAAAACGAAAATGGTCAGATTGTAGAAAAGACCGATGTAATTCCAGAACTTAGTCAAGCTGAAAACGATGACAATATAGCTTATGTTATAAATAAGCATGACAAGAAATTGTATTTAGTTAACAGGTGTAGATGTATTTCTGCTACATGTAATCATTGGTATAGTGATGTTTGTTACGGTATGTATGATAATTTCTATCCTGAATACGAAGAGTATTATGATGAATGGTGTACCTGTTGGAATCTAAAGTATAATGCTACGTTAACAATCGAATATAAAAATAATAAAATTCCAAATTCTTCAGATAGTTCTAAGGACATAGATATTATAAATAACTATGGTGG
>JAXJTR010000127.1:0-27094 GCA_036309465.1 Acutalibacteraceae bacterium | reverse complement strand
TGTTGAAATTGAATATTGATTATTAAGCTTTATAAGCAGGTCAGACAAAGGAATTATAAGTATTCCTACAAAAAAATTTCCTACACCGTGTAAAGTATCCCACGGTAAGCCGGCTAAAATCCACGCTACCATTTGATTAAAGTCAAGCCCAAATAGCAATGCTTGAGCAGGAGCATATAGTGCACCAAAGGCGATACCGTGCAAAGCACAAACCAATGGATAAACAACGCACGCAAATTTTTTGGGCATTTTTTTTGGCAATAGCATAGTTACTCCCCACAGTATAGTCCAAACATATAAATAAGGAATCCACCATATAGTAAAGCCTGCATACAAACCATTAAGCAACACATATATGTAGATTGGTATTAATGCCTTCTTGCGAAAAGCAATAGTAAAAACCATTGTAAACATTCCCAGCAGGTGAATGTTTGGTAAAACCTCCATAATAATCTTCGAGCAGAACATAAGCGTGCCAAGCATGGCGAACACGACCATTTCCTGTACGCTCAAAGAACCTTTCTTTTTAGTTGTAGATTTTTCATTTTGTGTATACAAGCTGATATTTTGCACCTTTTTCAATTTTAGTAGTATCCACGCCTGAGGTTGCATATTCACCGTTAACGTAAAAAGCCCAATAGCTTTTATCTACATTAAAATCTGCGGTTATACCATTTACAGCCTTAATATAAAGACCATATTCCCCTTGGTCACCGTCAATAAGATTGTGCTCTGAAAGTGCATCACCAACAGTTTGTTTATCAGTTTTAATGGTAAAGATAACAGTTTTTTCTTCTGCCTGTACTTCCACCGCAACAGTTTTTGCACCTTCGCCCAAATAGGTATCATTTAAGTAGGTTGCATTTTCCCACAGCCCTGCTTTTTCAGCCGAATTACCACAGGCGGTAAAGCTAAAAAGACAGATAATTACAAGTAATGCCGAGATAGTTGATTTGATAGTTTTTTTCATTTTGCTCAATCCTTTCTTATACTAACACCTAATTAAAGAACAGAATAGATAAGTTAAATAGGATAACATACAAAACATTATATAGCGTAAAGGCTCCCTTGTGCAAAGGGAGCTGTCAGCGAAGCTGACTGAGAGATTGTCATAGCTTTATTTTGAGTTAAAAGGCAATGCTTTCTAGTAGCAAACAATCTCACCGACTCGCCTTTTGGCGAGCCACCTCCCTTTGCACAAGGGAGGCTAAAAGCTCCGCCACAATGCTACTGTACAATTAAACTTTAATTAACTTTTTCTAGTTTTTAACTAGAGTTTAGTATTAATACACAAAAGGATAAAATAAAAGTACCCTTCAAAGGGTACTATGAGCAAAGCAATGGTATCCTGCCATACCAAAAAGCAGTTAGAGGTAGCTCTAACATAATCTTTACACATCTCCCCAATTCGCCCAAGAGACTTTTATGCACTACAGACCGATAAGTATTCCGACTTGACTTGTTCACACAAGAGTTACGGCAATGGCTGTTGCTACGGATTTTCACCGTGATTCCCTTATCCCCTAACAATACTGTCTGGCAGTATGTCCGACAACAAATGTAAAAACATTTGATAGCCTGCATTTATTCTTTTGTTGTTGACTATTGTAACATAAGTAATTATAAATTTCAACATAAAGGTAAAAAAGCACCCGTATTTCTTTTTGGGAAATACGGGTATTTATTATAGGTTTACTATTTAGATTTTTGTTAGCCAAACCATTTAATTTCTTATTTTTTGTCTATCCTATCATAATGCTTAAAATAAAGGTCATCATCATTTGTGCCATAATTATCAATCATAATTACATGTAGAACGCCTTTAATTTCAGGTGCCTTTGTTTTAATATTATTCAAGTCCCAATAGGTAATACCTTCTGGTTCCTCCCCAACGCTTACCTTAAATTGATAACGAAATTCACCGTCCTGTTCAGACTGTGAAATTCTTTTTATAGCATACTTTTCGCCATATTCAGGCATAGTTGGAACTTTATATATAGATATTCCCCTTGTGCCATAGCTATGTGGATAACCATTAACTAAATGCAAATTATTCTTATCATCAAAGCAACCACCTTGGGAATGTTTTAGATAAATATTTTCGCCACTCTCTGTGTAAGGAATTAGTGTGCAAAAACTTGAAAGAAATTTATCGGAACGGTTTGCAATTGCTTCATAGTCTACATTGTAAACAATGATTGGAGATTTGTCATCTTCGATTTTATCTGATATATGCCTATCAGAAGTATAAAGTTTGCCATTTGTCGGATTGATTGCACACCAACCAAGAGAATCAAAATAATTACCATTCCTTTTAATAATTTGCTTGGTAATAAACTTTAAATCTTTTGCAGAAAATACAGCTATGTACGGATATCCGTCATCTACAACAGGAACAAATAAATATCCATTAAAGCAATCAATATCACCCAAATGATATCCATAATCCATACAAATAATTTTTTCACCGTCAATATCCGATTTACTGATTTTTTTATTTAGATTATGGCTTACTGGAAATTTCCACATTTTACCTTTTTGTGTAAAAAACCAATTTTCTTCATCGTGACAAACCCCTTGCAATTCATCACTCCAACCGTTTTCTCGGTCTTTAGGATATTCTCCTATGTACTTATACATATTTTTCTCCTTTCGTATTACCATAGCTAAAAGAAGATTAGTGTAATACTAATAATCCTCGTTCAGTGCACCCCTTATATCGCTCCAGCTCCAGCCCAGCCTTTGCAAAGCAGAAATGGCTCTTTTCTTTATCTTTTCATTTTCTGCATAATCAGGGTATTTTTTTTCAAGAACTGCTCTTATTTCTTCATAAGGGTCATAATCCAAATTTTCTACTATCTGCTCTATAAGCTCATCTGATATACCTTTTTCACGGAGCTTATAGCGTATGCCCCTTGGTGACAAATGCTTTTTACGCAATAGCTGATTAGCATATCTTACAGCAAAATCCTCGTCATTCACCAAGCCTAGTTCTTCCATTTGCTGTGCAGTTTCTTCTGCCACTTCAGGAGAACAATCTCGTTTGATTTTATCGGCAAGCTCTTTTTTAGAGTGGTCACGATAGGTTATAAGATTTAGTGCTCTTTCTTTTGCTCGGCGAAGTTCTGACTTTTGTATTAAAATACGAAGCTGTTCGTCTGTTATTTCAACACCTATTTTTATACCATTTTCAAGCAAGGTCATTGTGTCAAGGTTCATTGCATATTCTCCGTCTATGTATAAAGCACTCATAGAGCGTCTACGAGGTTCAATAGCAGTTATAAGCATATTATGTTAGTCCTCTACCATAATATCAATGTCTTTTGTGTCTAAAGGCATTGAGTTATCCTGAGGTGCTATAGGTTCTTCTGTTACCTCAAGCACTTTTTCTTTTCTGCCTGTGCCTCGTTTTGCTTTTGCTTCTTCTCTTTCTTTAGCTAAAGCATCTAGCACCTTGCTTTCAACGTCTTGTGCAAGCTCTGCATTTTCCAGTAGTAGATTTTTTATATTATCTCTACCCTGACCAAGTCTTTCACCGTCGTAAGAGAACCAAGCACCGCTTTTATGAATAATATCAAGCTCAACAGCCAAATCTAAAAGCTCGCCTGTTCTTGAAATACCCTTACCATACATAATATCAAAAACAGCCTCTTTAAATGGTGGAGCAATCTTATTTTTTACTACCTTTGCACGAGTTTTTGCACCTATCATCTCTGAACCATTCTTTAATGTTTCAACTCGTCTTACCTCTATACGAACAGAAGAATAATACTTTAAAGCTCTACCACCTGGGGTAACCTCTGGGTTACCATAGATAACACCAACTTTTTCTCTTAGCTGGTTAATAAAAATAGCTACGCAGTTAGACTTAGAAATAGCACCTGCAAGCTTTCTTAATGCCTGTGACATTAATCTTGCCTGTAAGCCTACATGAGAATCTCCCATTTCTCCGTCGATTTCTGCCTTTGGTACCAATGCGGCAACAGAGTCAACTACAATTACATCAATAGCACCTGAGCGGATAAGTGCTTCTGCAATTTCCAAAGCCTGTTCACCTGTATCTGGCTGAGAAACCAACAAAGAGTCAACATCTACGCCCAAAGCCTCGGCATAAACAGGGTCAAGTGCGTGCTCAACATCAATAAAAGCAACATTTCCGCCTTCTTTTTGACCCTCTGCTATACAATGCAAAGACAATGTTGTTTTACCTGAAGATTCAGGTCCATAAATTTCAATAATTCTGCCACGAGGTAAACCACCTATACCTAAAGCAATATCAAGAGTTAGTGAGCCTGTTGGAACAAAGCCTACATTCATAGCCTGGCTTTGACCAAGACGCATTACAGCACCTTTACCAAACTGCTTTTCTATTTGACCTATAGCAGTTTCTAAAGCCTTGGCTTTTTCTTCTGCTGATTGATTTGATTTTACTTTTAATTCTTTAGATTTTGAATCCTTAGCCATAATTAACCTCCATAGCAAAAATTTGTTCTACTGTAATTATACAGTAGCCATTATTAAAATGCAACAGAAAAATCCTTACACACAGCCAGTTGTACCGTTTATTGTACACCGTCTGTTTTTACTCCACATATACCACGCTGTATATTTTGAATATCATAGCCACAGGATATATTTGTAAAGCCTATTTCTTCCATAAGCTGTTTTACTGTGTCAAACTGGTCTTCACCCAATTCAAAAACAAGCAAGCCACCTTTTTTTAATGTTTTGCTCCAATTATTAATAATTTCACGATAAAAATTATATCCGTCCTCTCCACCGTCTAAAGCAAGAGCAGGCTCGTGTTGTACTTCTTTTTGTAATTTAGGAATTTCATCTGTTATTATATAGGGTGGATTTGAAATAATAATATCAAATTCTTCTATAGCATAATTGCTGTAATCTGTAAATACATCTCCATTTACTGGGGTTACATTGGTGCAATTATTGTGGGGAATATTTTTTTCGAGAAATTTCATAGCCTTGTGCGAAAGCTCTAATGCTGTTACATTACTGTTAGGAAAGGTTTTACCCAATGCAATGCTAATAGCACCACTGCCGGCACATAAATCTATAATATTAAGGTTATCTGTATTTAGGTATTTATTGGCATTGTCAATACACAGCTGTACTACAACTGATGTATCCTCTCGAGGAATAAGCACACCGTCACCTACATAAAATTCCCAATCCATAAAGCTCCACTTTTCAACTATATATTGCAGTGGATAGCCTTCTGCTCTTTTTTCCGCCAATGCAATAATTTCCTTTACCATATTAGTTGGCGGTGTTTTGTCCCCATCTATAATTAAATTATGTCGAGTCATATTAAGCTTATATTCAAACAGACATAAAGCATCAAAGGCAGGAGCCTCGCACCCTGCCTTTTTTAATAAATCTACTATATGCCTGTACAACATATTATATGTCATACATTATACTTCCTTTTATTTAGAGTTAACTATGTCTTCGCCATTTTCAGGAATAACAGCTTTCATTGCCTTTATAGCAACCTCTATCATATCGTCAGATGGCTCTTTTGTTGTTATTCTTTGTGCCCAAATACCAGGGGCTGCAATTATGCGTGTAAGCTTATTGTCGTATTTACCGCAAATTTTAATAAGCTCGTAGCCTATGCCACAGGTAACAGGTAATAGCAGTAGCTTTACAACTGTTCTTAACACAGGATGAGTTATAGGAATAAACAAGCCTATAACAATACCTAACAATAGCATAATTACAATAAAGCTTGTGCCACAGCGTGGATGAAAACGAGTATGCTTTTTTACGTTTTCTACAGTAAGCTCTTCGTCACTTTCGTAACAGAAAATAGTTTTATGCTCGGCACCGTGGTACTGGAACACACGCTTCATATCTGACATTTGAGTACACAAAATTATGTAAAGTAAAAACAGACCAATTCTTATTACACCCTCAAATAGAGATCTAAAAAATCTGTCGCCCATCCAAGAAAGTTGCTCGTTTGTGCCTACTGCACCTGAAAGTAAATTATAAAGCCAAGTTGGCACCATAAAGAATAATACTATGGCAATAGCAACACCAAGAACTGAGGCTAATGTCATAAGTACATTTATCATTTTGTCCCCAAGCTTTTCATCAAGCCATTTTTCAAACTTTGATGGCTTTTCATTTTCCTCTTCCGGAATACTTTCAATAGCCTTGTCGGCTGAAATCATTAAAGCCTTATAGCTTAAACGCATTGAGTCTATCATACCTGCAATACCTCTTATAAAAGGTAGCTTAAATATGCCGAACTTTTCGCCTAAACCGTGAAACTCAAGTTCTTCTGTGTAAATGTCTTTATCTGTACGCACAGCCACCATTGTTTTTTTAGGTCCACGCATCATAATACCCTCTATTAACGCAGAACCACCTATAGAGGTTATCTTTTTTATGTTTTCTTTTCTTGCTTCACCCATTATTTATCTCCTTTATCCTGTTTTTCATCTCCCTTATCTACAGGGAAAGTTAATTTAACCGTTGTTCCTACATTTTCTGCACTTTCTATATCCAGACTACCATTGTGCAGTTGCATAATTTCGTCTGCTACAGCCAAGCCGATACCTGAGCCTCGCTGTGTTTGGTTAGCCTTGTAGAATTTCTCTTTAATTCTTGGCAAGTGCTCCTCAGGAATACCACAACCATTGTCGCTTATTATTATTGTTATATTGTCATCGTCGTGTTTAACCTGTGTAGCTATAACACCACTTTCGGGGGTATATTTTAGGGCATTGTCTATTACGTTTATAAATACCTGTCGTATACGGTTTTTGTCACCTTGTACAGGTGGTATAAACTCAGGTTCGTCATAAATTAAATGCTTGCCCTCGTTTAAAGCACGTTCCCTAAGCATATATATAGCTTCGTCAAGCTCTGCAAGTAGGTCAATACGCTCTATATTTAAAATCATTCTGTTGTTTTGTATTCGTGAAAAATCCAAAAGCTCTTCAACTATGCCAGTTAATCTTTCAGATTCCTTTGCTATAACCGACATACCCTTTTCCATAGTTCTAAAATCAGGTGTGTCACCCATACGCATTGTTTCTGCCCAACCTTTTATAGCAGTTAGCGGAGTTCTAAGCTCGTGAGAAACTGATGAGATAAAATCGTTTTTCAATCTTTCTGCATTGCCCAGCTCTTGAGCCATAAAGTTAATAGAGTCGCAAAGCTGACCGATTTCGTCATCATTTCGCTTTTGAAGTCTTGCATTAAAATTACCTGATGCAATTTGTTTTGAAACCTCGTTTATCTCTTGAATAGGGTTAACAATAGAGTTAACAAAATATGCACCTGATATCATTACAAAAAACAATATAAACAAGCCTATAACAATCATAAACATAATCATTACAAAAATTTGCCTGTTGGCTGGCTCTAAAGATACGCAATATCTTACTGCACCAAGATTTGCACCATTATTATCCTTAATAATTCTTGTAACAGCCATAACAGCCTCGTTGTTTTGCATACCAACCCAGTTACCATATCCGTCGAGGTCGGTAAGGGCAAGCTGATAGTCTGGCATTGCTATATCCTTTTCAGGGGTAAAACCACTGGAGGTAATTGTAATATTTCCATGCGGGTCTACAACCATAAGCTCCATACTTTCTTTATCTGAAAAGTTTTCAACATACTCACGACAATTATTCTCAAACTCCGCAATACTGTTAGATGTATAGCTACCAAAAACATTTGTAAGCTCGTCTACTCTACCGTTTAAGGTTTGGTAAACTCCGTTATGATAATAATTCTGCAAAACAAGGGACAAAATAACAATCAGTAAAACCACTACGCCTAAAATAACACCAAATGTGTTTATAATCCAGCGTGTTGTTATGCCCTTTTTCATTTTTCGCCCCCCTGTTCTTATATTATCCACCATTAAAAGTCAAACAAACAGCCACAATAATTTTGGTTAATGGTGTTTTCTTTATATTAAGCTTCCCATTTATAGCCTAAGCCCCAAACAGTAACTATATATCTTGGCTTAGATGGTTGGTCTTCTATTTTCATTCTTAATCTTCTTATATTTACATCTACAATTTTATCTTCGCCTACATAGTTGTTGCCCCATACGTAGTTTAAAATATCTAATCTATCCAGTGGCACACCAGGGTTAGAAAAGAAATACTCCATAATTTGAAACTCAACCTGAGTAAGCTCGATTAGCTTACCATTTTTAAGCAAAGCTCTGTTACGCATATTTAAAACAAATTCGCCAGATTTAAGCTCTTCGCTGAAATTTTTCTCTGAGCCTTGTTTAGCCAGCACAACTCGTCTATGTAAAGCGTCTACTCTTGCAACAAGCTCTGATGGAGAAAATGGCTTTGTTACATAGTCATCTGCACCAAGCATTAATCCGGTAACCTTGTCCATTTCTTGTGTTTTAGCAGTAAGCATAATAATACCAATGCCACCATTTTGACGACGAAGCTCTTTACAAACCTGAAAACCGTCAATGCCAGGCATCATAACATCAAGCAAGGCAACATCAATGTCGCCATTATTTTCATCATATTTTCTAAGAGCCTCTTCTCCGCAATCAGCCTCTATTACATCATAGCCTGCTCTTACAAGATTAATAACAACAAAATCTCTTATAGCAGACTCGTCTTCGCAAACTAAAATTTTCTTCATATCGTTCTCCCCTAAAAATCAATTTAACAGTTTAAATCCACCTGTAACCTGATCGGTAGAAATATTCAAATCAGTTATGCTCTTACCTAATTTACAGGTATACACTAACCCTGAATCCTGTTTTAGTACAACATAGCCCTCTTCTTTTTTAGTGGCACTTTCACTTGCCCAGCTTTTGTCGGTAAATACCTTTATTGTTAAAAGCGGTGTAGTATCTGCCTGTAATATCGGCTTAGCCTCTGTAGGCTTTTCTGTTGCTTTTTCGGTTGTTAACTCAGGTAGAGTTGTTTTTTCTGTTGTATTTTCAACAGGCTTTTCTGTTGCATTTTCTGTTGGAACCTCTACCGATGATTTAACATCTACTATTTGGTAAAAAGAAGTTGTTCTTGCACCATTATCATTTACAGCAACTATGTTATCTTTCCATAAATCAGGAAGTATAAAATAGTAACCGTCTGAATAGCTTGCCACTGTTTGGCACGCCTCGAATATTGTTTCTTGTTTACTATCTATTTTATACCATTTGGTAATTGTGCAAGGCACAATGTTATTGTCGCTAACAACAGGAACATAAGTTGATGGCAATTCTATAATACCGTCACCGTCAACATCTTTACATACAGATGTTGTATTTCGTTTAGTAATATTTTCAATGTCACCATTACTTTGCACCGAATCAAGAATATTAACTAAAATTCTTCTTTCCTGCGAATAATACAGCACCTCTGTAATTTGCTCGTTAACATTTGATGTAATACCGTCTAAAAATAGCCCTGTAACATTATCATCTACATTACCCTGCTGTATTTTTGAATAGCCGATAATATTAGGATTTGTTTTTATTTCTGAAACTCTTGAAAATTCACCATCTATACAGCTACTATAAAGTCTTGCAGTGGTTACTGTGGTGCTATGGGTTTCGTCTTGCTGGTTGGTAAGAACTATTAAATCATCTATACCGTCGTTGGTTATGTCAAATACAGACATATCTGTATACATAGTGTCAACATTAACCATTGTTTCCCCAACACTATCGTTTTCAAAGCCATACATTGTAATTTGGTTACCACCTGTAAGATAAGATGACCAACCGATTATAATTTCTTTACTGCCGTTATTGTCAATATCTGTAAAATAAACCCTGTCAACATCTGAATTTAAGTTGTTAAAGGTTTTAACATTTGTCCATTTATCTGCCACTTTTTTCATAAACATTACATTTATGTTGGAGGCGTTTTTTGCTGTTTTATAAAAGGCAATAGCCTCATCGGTTGTGTCGTTATCTATATCTTGCATAATAATAGCAGAGCGATATTCTCCACTTTGAGGATAAACAAGAGAATAGCTTACACCTGCGGTGCTTTCTATTAAATTTTGAATTTCTGCCTTTTCTCCTGTTGCCTTTGGTGGCTTTAGCAAATTACTATCTGACATTCCCATAAAGGAACAGCCGGGCATAACCGAAGCTAAAGCAATAGCTAATGCTACAGCAACTATTTTATTTTTTTTCATTACACCACTGTTCCTTTCTATATATAAAATTACTTATATACCGCTATACAATACTTAATTGGAATACCCTCTGACGAAAACATTTTCTCGTGCTCTGTTTCTATATTATATTCAACATCGCTGTTATGTAAATCTCTTGTTATATAGGTTACCTCAAAGCCTGATTCTGCAAAATATTCAAGGCTTTCCTCGAATAAACCATCGTCATCAGTTTTAAATCTTATCTCACAGCCCTTTTTCAAAAAGGTTTTATAATGCTCAAGCTGACGAGTATGGGTTAATCTTCTTTTTTTATGTTTTTCTCTGCCCCAAGGGTTGCAGAAGTTTATATAAATTCTCTCTATAACATCTTCAGGGGATAGAATATCCTCTATTTGCTCTATATTCTGTGCAGTAAGCAAAATGTTATCTATTTCTTTTTCGCCAAAAAGCTTTACAATATTTCTTCTGCCTACAGCAAGAACCTCACTTTTTATATCAACACCAATATAATTTATAGTTGGGTGGTCGTATGCAATTTTACCGATAAATGAGCCTTTGCCACAGCCTAACTCTAGGTGAATAGGTTGTTGCTTTTTAAAACAGCTTGCCCATTTTCCTTTATTTTCCTTTGGATTATCTATAAAAAAATCGCAAGCCTCTAATTCTGGTCTTGCCCAAGGCTTTCTTCTCATTCTCATAATTATTTCCCCATTTTCAAGTAATTTATAAGTGGTACCGACACTAATTTGCTTATTTGCTCAGGTGTGTCAGGCAACACCACCAGCTTTTTATTCTCAAACTCTATCAAAAAACCCTTACTATCTTCAGCTATAAGCTGTTTTGAACTTGCGTTTTTATCTTTTAAACCACAGGATAAAACAGGCATAACACCTGTTTTATCTCTGCGTGTAATATCACCTACTATAAAAAGTGCATCATATTCATCTAAACAGCTATTTATATTGTCACCAAGATTGGTACAGGTTACTGATGCCATAATTTTATCTATGGTAACACCCATACTATCTGTACAGCTTCTTAAAGCTGATTCACAATATCCTGTTTTGCGTGCTGTGTAGTATATTAATGCACTTTTCATATAAGCTTACCTCTTTTTAAATTTTAGTCTTGATTTTCAGACTCATTATCCTCAGGCTTATCCTCTGGTTGCTCATCTGGATTTTCCTCAGGCTTTTCTGTTGGAGTATCCTCAGGTTTTTCCTCAGGCTTTTCAGTTGGTTTTTCTGTTGGTTTTTCTGTTGGCTTTTCTGTTGGTTTTTCTGTTGGTTTTTCTGTTGGTTTCTTTGTTGGCTTTTCTTTATCTTCGTCCTTAGATTGTGGTCGTTTTACCTTAATTTTACAGCTAACCTCTAAAGAGTCTATTTTAGCCTTAATTTTACATTCGCCATAGCCTTTAATTACAACTAAGCCACCAGATGTAACCTCTGCCACACCTGTGTTTGTACTTCTCCATTCTACTGAATGTGTAACATTTTCAGGCTCTAATTCAACTTTAAGCTGAATTATGTCACCTATTTTTGAAGTAACTATCTCTGATGGTGACAATGTAATTGATGTAGCAGTAATTGCATTAACCCTTACTGTACAGGTTGCCTTTTTACCGTTTGCAGTTTCTGCTGTAATTTTACTTACACCAGGCTTTAAAGCTGTTACAATACCGCCAGCTTCTAAGCTAACAACATTTGCATTACTTGAAGACCAAGTAATAGATTTGTCTGTTGTATCTTCAGGATCCCACTTCAGCTTTAGCGTTTTAGCTTCACCTACATCAAGTTTTACAACACTGTCTTTAAATTTAATATTAACAGCTTCTACTGTGCCACCCTCTGTAGGTGCTTCTGTTACTGGCTCTGTTGCTTCTGTTTCATCTATTGGGTCATCATCGTGTAAAGTAAACATTCTTTCCTTACCCTTTAGATTTCCCTTACCGTCGTACCAATCAGGCTTTTTCTTTTTGCAAACTGTTTTAAAGGTTTTAATCTTTGGCTTTGCGTTGCTATTGTAGTTGTAGTATACATCTGGCCATAGTGGGTTCGGATTAACCTTTGCCTTTGCTGTATCTACCTTAGCACTTTCGCCATCTCTTACTTTTCTGGCAACTACTACTGTTCTAAAATCGCTGTACTCATAAGAACAGGTTGAAAGTGTAAGCAATACATCTTTTTCATTACAAGTAACGCCTGTATCTATTAGAGAACGCTCTCTTACAAGGTGTACATAGTTCATAAACTCTGCATCACTTTCAAAGCTTGCAGTTAAATAGTTAAAGAAATCACCGTGTACATCTAATGTATTGGTTTTAAATACAGAAATAATCTTATAAGTATAGTCGCCCTTAGGTGTATCAAGGTTAATTGTTGGATGCTTCTTATAGAAATCCATATCAGCAGAATATTTACCATAGCCCATTAGATTTTGGAACATACTACCGTCGTTCATATGGTGACCATGTAGAATAACATTTTTAGAATCAATACCCTTGTCACTTCTAAAATCAGCAAAAATACTGCCATAACCACTGTAATTCTTGTATACATCTCTATGTAGATAATACTGTGATTCTAATGTATCTTCCTTATGCTGTACAACAGGGTAGTCAATTTTTGTATCGTTAATAGACACCCAAGCTATAATTTCTTTATTAATCTTATTTAGCTCATCCCAATTTTTAGATGACTTGCTCTTTTTAATAATAACATTACCCTTTGCGTCGGTTGTTATTTCGGTAGCAATTTCTGTTTCTATTGATACTAACTGTTTAAGGTCGTCATATTTTTTAGCGTTTAGATAAGGGTCTACAAGTGCAACCTTTGCAAGAATAACAGCAGTTACTATAAATACAATAATAGCAAGGTCAAGAACAATTTTTCTTACCTTTTCCTTAGTGCTGTCGTTTCTTAAAGGAATAAAGCGATCTCTAAAGGTTGGCTTTCTCTTTATAACTAAACGACCTTGCTCGTCATAGCCCTCGTCAGGGTTATAATCAAGAAGATTAACGTCGCTTGTATCTGGGGTAACCTCTTTTACATCGTGAATATCTAGCTGATTAAGAATATTCTTAACATTTTCTTCGTTAAAGGTTTCGCCGTCTACACCTACCATAGATACACCTTGGTTATCCTTTTGTTTAGGCTCCTCTGGTGCAATCTCCATCATTAACTCTACAGCCGATGTTACCAAGCCTTCAATTTCGTCTACAGATACAACAGGTAAAAGCAAAAATCTTACACCGTCTATCATACAAAAATGAATTTTTTCTTCTTTATCTATGGCACGCATAACCATAAATTTATCAGTAAAGCCACTAAGCATAGCCTCTAATTCACTTTTTGCTTTATTATCTCTTGTTGAAGAAAGCTTAGACAAAGTCTTATAAATATCAGTCTTTTTATGGTCTGACTCATATCCGCTTGGTATTATTATTAAATC
This sequence comes from Acutalibacteraceae bacterium, assembly GCA_036309465.1. Lineage (GTDB taxonomy): Bacteria > Bacillota > Clostridia > Oscillospirales > Acutalibacteraceae > CAG-964. Next base: position 13,492 of record JAXJTR010000127.1, on the reverse strand, counting down.
AATTTGCTCACCTGGTTGAAGAGATTGTCCAACACCTTCAACAATTTTATCTTTAATATGGTCAAGCTCTGTTTTATAGGCAACACTTATTTTTGACTTTTTTAGTGCTGTAGCAACTCTGTTAACCTGTTTTGTTACTTCTCGTTGCTTGTCCATATCCCTAAGAATGTATATTTCAGCATTCATACGGTAAATCCTCCCATAAGAATTAAATTATATAATATTAAAATCCTATAAATTTTAGATTTTATTTAAAATTTTAATAAACCCATTAAGGTTTGGGTTAAGCCTTTGTGGGATATTAAAGGGTAAAACCCTTTAATAAAAAAATAATCAAATTTACTACCCTAACACTTATTATAAGCCTACTATTAAATCAGAAGCAGGAGTATTATCTATCTCCGTACCCAATTTTTGTTATCTTTACATTAGCTATAGCTCTCTCTATTAGCTGTTGGCAGTCAAGCTGGTTTTGTGCTTCTTCTACATAAGATAACACAGGTCTTGTGCGTGGGTGCTTTGGTGTAAACACTGTACAGCAGTCCTCGTAAGGCTCTATAGAGGTTTCAAAGGTTCCTATTTGTCTTGATATAGTTACTATTTCGTCCTTGTCCATACCTATAAGAGGTCTAAAAACAGGAATACTGCAAACTATATCTGTACAAGCAATAGCACCAATAGTTTGGCTGGCAACCTGACCCAAGCTTTCGCCTGTTATTAATGCCTGACAGCCCTTATCTTCTGCTATACGCTGGCTTATTTCCATCATTAATCTTCTCATAATAATGGTAAATAGCTCTTCAGGCACTTTATCTCTTATTTCCTCTTGTATTTCTGTAAAAGGAACAGTGTACATTGTCATTCTGCCTGCATATTCAGATACTATTTCAAGAAGTCTGCACACTTTTTCCTCTGCACGCTGTGATGTATATGGTGGGCTTGCAAAATGAATTGCAGTAAGCTCAACGCCTCTTTTTGCCATTGTATATGCAGCAACAGGGCTATCTATTCCACCTGATATTAGTATAGCTGCCTTACCACCTGTGCCAACAGGGATACCACCCACAGCTTTTACAACACCGCCACGAACAAATGCGTTAAAATCACGCACCTCAACAGTAACCTTTAATTCAGGGTTTTTAACATCTACTTTTAGATGTGGATATTTACTTAAAATATATCCACCAACTTCCTGACAGATTTGTGGTGATGTTAATGGGAATTTTTTATCTGAACGTCGTGCCTCTACCTTAAAGGTTTTTGCGTCTTCAAGCTGTTCCTCTAAATATTCCACAGCCTTTTGCTGTATGTCCTCTAAAACCTTTTCAGCAACACAGGCTCTTGAATATGTTGCTATACCAAAGGTTTTTCCAACAATTTCACAAGCAAGCTCTATGTCTGCATTTTCGTTTTTAGGTGCAACTGTAATAGTAGACTGTGCTATTTTAATATCAAACTGACCTGCTTTACATAGTCGTCTGCGTAAATTTTTTATTAAAGCATCTTCAAAGGTTTTCTTATTTAAACCCTTTAATACTATTTCACCTATTTTAATAAGAATAATTTCCTCCATAATTACTACCTTTCGTTATGTATTAACAGTAACTAATTTTTATACAATCCTTACCAAAGAGCTTACTCCTTGCTTTATGGCTGTAATTAATATATCTATATCATCTATTGTATTATATTTTGAAAAGCTAACCCTAATAGCTGAGTCTGTAACCTCTTTAGTTAACCCCATAGAACCAAGCACATGGCTTTGCTTGCCCTTTGCACAGGCTGAACCACTTGAAACATATATATTTTTATCTGCTAAAAAGTGCAACATTGTTTCGCTTTTTATTCCAACTACAGAAAAATTTAAAATATATTCCAAAGCATTTTCAGTGGAATTTATAACAACTCCCTCAACTTGGTTAAGCTGTTCCCTTAAATACTTATTTAACTCTTTAACCCTGTTATTTACCGTAAGGTCAATCTCCTTTACAGCTTGACCAAATCCTGCTATTAGTGCAGAAGACTCTGTTCCTGGGCGAATTTTATTTTGTTGTTCTCCGCCATAAAGCCTTGGTATTATTCTTACACCTTTCTTTATATATAAAGCACCTACGCCCTTAGGGCCATGAATTTTATGTGTTGTTACGGTAATCATATCTGCCTTTAGTTTTGAAGCCTTTACAGGCATTTTTCCAAAGGCTTGCACAGCATCTATATGAAATACAGCAGGAGAGTTGTTCTTCTTAATTATTCTTGGTACTTTATCAACAGGAAATATAGCACCTGTTTCGTTATTTACATACATAAGAGAAACCAATATAGTATTTTCGTCTATTGCCTGTTGTAATGCTTCTAAAGATACAGCACCTCTAGTGTCTGTAGGTAAATATTCCACCTGAAAGCCTAAGGTTTCAAGATATTTGCAAGCCTCTATAACAGAAGAATGTTCAACTGCCGAGGTTACAATTTTATTACCTGTTTTTCTTTTGGCTAAAGCAGTGCCTATTATCGCCATATTGTTAGCCTCTGTACCACCCGAGGTAAAATAAATCTCACGTTCTGTAGTGGCTAACTCCTTAGCCAAAATAGCTCGTGCATTTTCAACACTATGCTGTGCCTGTAGCCCCTTAGTATGCAAAGAAGATGGATTGCCATAATTATTTACAAGCATATCACAAATTACATCTGCAACAGAATTACTAACTCTTGTTGTTGCACTGTTATCAAGATACACCTCTGTAACCATAATAATCATCTCCCCTATACCATAAATGATTTTTTACCACCTTACATTATACACAAAAAATTATAATATTCCAACATAAAAATAAAATTTAACAGTTTGTTTTGAAAAATCCACAAATTGTACTTACAATAGCTTTTTATACTGAATAAAAATGATTAAATCGCATAAAATCAAAATGTAAGGAAGTGATAAAATGAAGGTTACCAAAGAGGAATACTCCCAAATGACCAAACAGGCATCGCCTAACAGCAAGCTGTTTACAAATTGTATAAAGTCATTTTTAATTGGCGGTTTTATATGCACACTAGGACAAGCACTAACTGAATTATATATTTCCCTGTCTATAGAGGAAATGAACGCACGCACCTTAACTTCTGTAACACTTGTATTTTTAGGAGGACTGCTAACCTCTATAGGCATATACGACAACATAGCAAAGCACGCAGGTGCAGGCACACTTGTACCTATAACAGGCTTTGCAAACTCTATTGTTTCACCTGCAATAGAGTTTAAAAGCGAGGGCTTTGTACTTGGCTTAGGTGCAAAAATGTTTGTTATTGCAGGCCCTGTTTTAGTGTATGGCATAACAGCCTCGGTTGTATATGGTGCAATATATTGGTTGCTTGGAGCACTGGGGGTGATTATAATATGACAGATAAAAATTACCATGTGCCTATTGGCTTAGTAAATAATCTTGCACAAAATGAAGATGCTTTGCTTGCCTATTTTGGTATGACAAAACAGCAAAAACAAGCTGTAAACAATATGGCAAGACAGGCAACAACAAAATCAGAAATGCAACGATTAGTGCAGGATATTGCAGACAGGTCATTATTTTAGAAAATTCTTGTACCCATATAGTCTTATTTTTAACAACAAGAATCCTATAAAAAAGGCAAGGCTGTAACTTTTTCTACAGCCTTGCCTTTATTCGTTAGATATTAGATATTATTTTTTATATTTTATTAAAGCATATGAGCAATAATTTCCTCTCTTGAAGCCAATGAAAGGTCAACAGGGGCAACATCAAATACTGTTTTGCAACCAAACTCTTTACGCTGTGCCATACGATATACAGCTCTTGCATAGGCCACCAAAACACTACCTGTAAACTCTGGGTTAGAATCAAGTGTTAGCTTATATTCAATAACCTGCTTGTGTTCATTATTTATACCAGATACACCTGTGCGAATAACGCTACCTCCGTGTGGTAAGCCTGCGTGGTTTTTCTGCATTTCTTCCATTGTAATGAATGTTACAGTTGTATCGTAGTCGGCAAAATATGCAGGCATTGTTACAATTTGCTCACGAATAGCCTCTTTGTCGGCACCGTCTTTTACTACTACATAACATTCTCTCTTATGCTTTTCTCTTGTTGTAAACTCTGCTCTTTCGCCATTTCTTACACGCTCTACTGCTGATTCAACAGGTACTGTATACTGACGAGCATCTAATACACCGTCTATTCTACGAATTGCGTCTGAGTGACCCTGTGAAACACCACGACCCCAGAATGTATAATCGTTACCGTCTGGCAAAACAGCATTACCATATAAACGGTTTATAGAAAACATACCTGGGTCCCAACCGCAAGAGATAAGAGCTGTTTTTTCTGCCTTTACAGCAACAGCATCAACTGCTTTGTAATGGTTTGGTATATTTGAATGATTGTCGTAAGAATCTATAACATTAAACTTTTCAGCCAACATTGGTGTCATATTAGGTAGGTCTGTAGCACTACCACCGCAAATAATCATAACATCAATTTTATCTGCCCACTTGTCAAGGTCGTTAGTTGAAACAACAGGTACATTTTCTGTTGCGATAGTTAAAGTAGCTGGGTCACGACGAGTAAAAACTGCAACCAACTCGGTGTCGGCATTTTTACTTATTGCATTTTCAACACCCTTGCCTAAGTTACCGTAACCATATATTCCAATTTTCATAGCAGTAGCCTCCATTTATATAATTTATAATTTTTGCAAGTAATAACTAATTAAATTTCAATTTGCTAATTACTTTAATAGTATATCAAATTATCTGCAATATTTCTATAACAAATAAATAATTTTGTAAATTAAAACAAAATCATCACTAATTAAAAACTGTAATTTATAGTAATTATAAAATTCGCATTTATTATGTGTAGTTTTTAAATGTTTATAACATAATAAATACATCTGGCAATTTTCTTAAAATACGCATAAGTTACTGTTAAATCTTTCATAAAACAAAAAATCTTTCATAAAACAAAAAAATTTTCACAAAACAAAACAGATGTAGCTCGCACAGCTTTAACCAAATTTACACAGAAAAACCGCCGTGGTAAAATGCCACGGCGGTTTTGAATTACCGGTATTTAAGTAAAATAAAGTTTATCTAAAAAATTTTTAGTTAACGTTATGGCTAAGTTATGCCAAATCTATAAAAATTTAAAAATAAAATTATCTTCTCTTAGCAAAACAATCTTTGCAATATACAGGTCTGCCCTCTGTTGGCTGGAAAGGAACTTGAGTTTCGCAACCACATTCAGCACATACTGCTGAGAACCTCTCTCTCTGAGGTCTGCTGTTGTTCTTGCGTGCATCACGGCAAGCTTTACATCTTTGTGGTTCGTTTACAAAACCCTTTTCAGCGTAAAACTCCTGCTCGCCTGCTGTAAACACAAATTCGTTGCCACAGTCTTTGCAAGTTAAATTCTTGTCTTCGTACATTTGAGGATACCTCTCTTAATAAATGATTTTGTCCTTAAACGGAATCGCACCGATTTCTTTGCCACAATTTTGGCAACGCTCTGCTGTATAAGCTATTCAGGACATATATTTTGGTTAACATACACGCTTTTTAAAATTGCCACATTCACTTACAATATAACAATAACTATTATTTATGTTTCAGCTTTTTCCTTATTCTTTGCAAGGCGTTATCAACTACCTTTGGGGTTGTTCCCAGCTTTTGAGCTATTTGTATGTAAGAATATCCTGCAAGATAATATCCAAGCACAGAAAATTCTCTTTGCGACAGTATTTTTTTTATATGTCTTATCATACCAATATAGCTTTCACGGTCTATCATACGCTGTTCAGGGCTTAAACCGCCGGCTACCTGCATAAAATCTTTATTATCAAGAGAAATTATCAGCTCGGTTGGTATGTATTTTTTACACCTTGACTTGTTTGCACCAGTAAACATTCTATTATCAATACATTTGTTTGCATAGGTTTTAAAGGAAGCCGATTTATTAGAGTCATAGGTTTGCACTGCACTCCAAAGCCCTAAAAGCCCCTCCTGCACAAGGTCATCGGCTTCAAGCTGTTTAAACTTAACCGCCTTTGCCCTTATTATAGGTAAAAACTCATCAACCAATGTATTAAATGCCTGTTCATCATTTTGCTGAACAAGTACAACAAGCTGTTCTTGCGTGTATGGGGGAAGTGTAATGTTTTTTAAAAGTTCCACAACACACCTCCCACTAACCAAATAATATAAGAATAATAATACCCTAAATTTGGAAAATAGTCAATTAGAACAGTAATAAATTTTAAAAAAATTTTATCATAAGAGAAATCTTTGTGCTCTACATACAAAAAAACAACAGTATTTTTGCTTTTTTGACATTTTCTCTATTGAAACAGCCTTTTTACTATGTTAATATTATTTTATAATATTATGTAATTTTAACGAGGTGACAATTATGGTATGTTGCAGTAACAGCTTGGGGATTTTTGGAATGGACACCTTTTTGGTAAAGGTAGAAGCTGATGTATCTATAGGTTTTCCTGCTTTTGATATTGTAGGACTGCCTGATGCCTCTGTAAAAGAATCTAAAGACCGAGTTCGTTCAGCATTGCGTAATTGTGGCTTTGAACTGCCTGAAGGCAAAATAACCATTAATCTTGCACCTGCTCATATAAGAAAAGAAGGCTCTGTGTACGATTTGCCTATTCTTATGGCATTGCTTAAATACAGTGGCCAGCTTTTAGCAAATATAGAAGATAGTGTATTTATAGGTGAGCTTTCTTTATCAGGTGAAGTACGTAGCGTTAAAGGCGTTTTACCAATGACAATAAAAGCAAAGGAAGAGGGCTTTAAAAATATATACATTCCCTACGGAAATAAAAACGAGGGTGCAATAGTAAAGGGTATTAATGTATATCCTGTTAAAAATCTTAACGAATTATTTGAGCACCTATGTGGACGAAAGCCTTTAAGCGTTGCAGTAGCCGACCCTAAAACAGATGACAGCAGTATAATTCTACCTGATTTTTCACAAGTAAAGGGGCAAGCTCAAGCAAAAAGAGCAATAGAAATAGCAGCATCTGGCTTACATAACATTTTGCTTGTGGGCACACCTGGCTCAGGTAAAAGTATGTTAGCTAAACGAATACCATCAATTTTGCCTGATATGACCTTTGAAGAGTCTATAGAAACTACAAAAATTCACTCTGTAGCAGGTAATTTGTCATCAGATAGCGGTCTTATAACTACTCGCCCTTTTAGAGCACCACACCATACAGTATCACCAGCAGGATTATCAGGTGGTGGCACAGTGCCAAAGCCCGGAGAGGTTTCTCTTGCACATAACGGTGTACTGTTTTTAGATGAGCTTCCTGAGTTTTCAAGAATGGCAATGGAGGTTTTAAGACAGCCTTTGGAAAACGGAGAAATTACAATTTCACGAGTAAGCGGTACTCTTGCCTACCCTTGTGATGTTATGCTTGTTGCCGCTATGAACCCTTGCCCTTGCGGATATTTTGGGCATCCTACTCGTAACTGTATTTGTGGCAGTAAAGCTGTAAATAAATACTTATCAAAAGTATCAGGCCCTATGCTTGACAGAATAGATATACACATAGAAGTACCTCCTGTAGAATTTGCTGACCTTACATCTGCCACACCAGAGGAAAGCTCGGCTGAAATTAAGAAAAGAGTAAATTTAGCCCGTGCAATTCAACAGGAAAGATACAAAGGCACAAATATAAAAAGTAACGCAGGGCTTAATTCTGCCCTGTTAAACAAGTGTTGCCCAATGGACAATAAGGCACAACAGCTTCTTGGCAAAGCATTTGATAAAATGGGATTATCCGCAAGAGCCTACGACAGAATACTAAAGGTAGCACGAACCATTGCAGATTTAGATAACAGCGAAATAATAAAATCTAACCACATCGCCGAGGCTGTACAGTATAGAAGCTTAGACAGAAAATATTGGAATAATAATAATTGATATAGGCTAAACATAGCACAGATACCTCCTGCACTTATGCAGTATGGTATTATCATTTGATATTTTAAAAATTCATTATGTATTTATACCATATAACCTTTTAAGATTTTGTAATATCTATACAAAATACTTTTATATAAAACTTGTTTATTTTCCTGTGGTTATCCTAAATATGTACCCCTGTAGGTTGACAATTTTTTGCCTTTGTATTATTATATAAATTAGGTTTATCTACCATAAAATGCGGTAGGTGTGACTTGGAATGAATTTTATCAAAGGCAATATTACACAAAGCTTGTTAAAAATAACAGGGGGTTGCCTTAATTGTTTTATATAAAAACTGTAAGAAAAATTGTATTTTAGGAGTGTTAATCCTTGGATAAATTTGTAGTTAACGGTGGTAAGCCTTTAACAGGCGAGGTAGACATTTGCGGTGCTAAAAATGCCGCAGTTGCTATTATTCCTGCCACTATACTAGCCGACAGCCCTTGCAGGCTGGAAAATATTCCTAACATTAGCGATGTTACCGCTATGTTTGAAATATTAAAACAACTAGGTGCATCTGTAACACAGGTGGACGATAACGCATATATAGTTGATGCCACCTCCGTTAACACAACAGAGGCAGTTTTTGACTTAGCAAGAAATATGAGAGCGTCATATTATCTTTTAGGTGCATTATTAGGTAAAAAGGGGCATTGTAAAGTGGCAATGCCAGGTGGTTGCTTTTTTGGCACTCGCCCTATCGACCAACATCTAAAAGGCTTTACAAGTATGGGTGCCAAGCACAGACTTGTAAACTCTGATGACTCTGTAGAAGTAATTGCAGACAAGCTTACAGGTGGCTATATTTATATGGATGTAGTATCTGTTGGTGCAACTATGAATGTTATGCTTGCCGCTGTTATGGCAGAGGGTACAACTGTTATAGAAAATGCCGCAAGAGAACCTCATATAGTTGATTTAGCAAACTTTCTTATTACTATGGGTGCTAACATAAAGGGTGCCGGAACAGATGTTATTAAAATTAAGGGTGTGCCAAATCTACACGGTACAACCTATTCAATAATTCCTGACCAAATAGAGGCAGGCACATATATGGCAGCTATAGCCGCAACACGAGGCAAGGGATTAATAAAAAATGTTACCCCGAAGCATTTAGAGTCTATAACTGCAAAGCTAAGAGAAATGGGCGTACAGATTCAGGAAAATTACGACAGTGTTCTTGTAGATGCCACTAATGGCGTTAAACGCTGTAACATTAAAACAATGCCACACCCTGGTTTTCCTACAGATATGCAACCACAAATTGTTGCCCTGCTTACAACTGCTGAGGGCACAAGTATTGTTGTGGAAAATGTATGGGACAGTCGTTTTCAGTATGTTGAACAGCTACAGCTAATGGGTGCAAAAGTTTCTGTTGCAGGCAAGCAAGCTATTATCGACGGTGTTAAGAAGCTGTTTCCTGCCGAAGTAAAGGCAACGGATTTGCGTGCAGGTGCTGCACTAATTATAGCTGCACTTTGTGTTGACGGTATAACCGACATAACTAATATTAAATATATTGAGCGTGGCTATGACAGAGTAATTGAAAAATTCAGAGGTCTTGGTGCTGATATTTCAAAGGTATCTGTATAATAGTTTATATTGTTTTTTCACAGGCAGACAGTAATGTCTGCCTGTTTTCAAATATTCAAAATCAGACAAGGATTTGATAATATGGCAAGAGTTTATCCCCTATTTAGTGGCAGTAAAGGCAACTGCTACTATGTTACCACTGGCGGTAAGGGTATTTTAATAGATGCAGGCAGAACAGCCAAACAAATTGAACAGGCATTAAAAGACAACAGTATAGATGTAAAAAGTATAGAGGGCATATTTATAACACACGAACACAGCGACCATATAAAAGGTGTACGTGTGTTGGCTTCTCGTTATGGCATAAATGTATATGGAACACAGGGCACACTACAGCAAATGGATTGCCAAAAGCATCTTGTGCCTGAAAAATTCAGCAGTTATATTATTAACAGCGGTGCTTCTGTTGCAGGTATGACTATAAAGCCTTTTAAAACCTCTCACGACTGTGCCGAGGGTGTGGGGTATGTTATAGAAACTCCTGACAATCGCAAGCTTGCACTTGCTACCGACACAGGATACATAACCCCACAGATGAAAGATGCAATAATGGGTAGTGATGTGGTTATAATAGAGTCTAACCACGATATTAATATGCTATTAAACGGTATTTACCCATACACACTTAAAAGAAGAATTTTATCTAAAAACGGTCATCTTTCTAACGAGTCTTGTGCAGAATTTTTGCCAGAGCTTGTACGAAGCGGAAGCACAAGGCTATTGTTGGCACATTTAAGCCAGGAAAATAATATGCCACAAATTGCACTGGAATCAGCCAAATGTGCTTTAAGCCAGCGTGGTATTAAAGAGGGCTGTGACTATACTATTGGTGTTGCAAAAGAGGTTACCGATGGTAGCTGTATAATATTTTGAGGTTTTGTATATGATTAACATAAATATAATTTGCGTAGGTAAGCTAAAGGAAAAATTTTGGACACAGGCTGTTGCAGAATACGAAAAAAGACTAAAGGCCTTTTGTAAATTTAAAATTACAGAGGTTGACGAAGAGAAAATACAGGACAACCCAAACCAAGGTCAAATTGAAGCAACTTTGGATAAGGAAGGCAAGCGAATAATAAAAAACATTGGCAAAGGTGCAAAGGTAATTGCACTGTGTATTGAGGGAAAAATAATCTCCTCCCCAGACCTTGCAAAAATATTTGACGATACCGCTATAAACGGAATAAGCGAAATTGATTTTATTATCGGTGGCTCTTGGGGATTGTCCGATGAAGTTAAAGGTATGGCAGATATAAAGCTATCTATGTCTAAAATGACCTTTCCACATCAGCTTGCAAGGGTTATGCTGTGCGAACAGGTATACCGTGGATTTCAAATAAGCAGTGGCGGTAAATATCATAAATAGAAAGAGGTGTTATAATGGCACTTGACGGTGGATTTTTAAGAAATATATGTAACGAAATAAATCAAAATTCAATTGGCGATAGAGTAGAAAAGGTATATCAACCTAATAAGGACGAAATTATACTTGGTTTGCGTGGATTAAATGGTGCAAGCAAGCTTTTAATGTCTGCAAGAGCCAATAGCCCACGAATAAACTTTACAAATAACGCACCTGAAAACCCAAAAGTTCCCCCTATGCTGTGTATGCTTTTTAGAAAAAGGCTATGCGGTGCAAAGCTAATAGAAGCAAGACAGCCACAAATGGAGCGAATTTTATTTTTAGACTTTGATGCCACCAATGAGCTTGGCGACCACATAAAGCTTACTCTTGCTGTAGAAATTATGGGCAAGCACAGTAATGTAATTTTTATTGACGAAAACGGAAATATTATAGACGCATTAAAACGAGTAGATATTTCAATGTCATCTCAACGTTTGGTATTACCAGGAATGAAATATAGTCTGCCTCCTGCACAGGATAAGCTAAATATTCTTGAAGCAAGTGCAGAGGATATTGTAACTCGTTTAGAAAATATAACAATAGACACAAGATTAAACAAGGCACTTCTTAACACAATTCAAGGCTTATCCCCTATTGTGTGCCGAGAAATAGAATTTTTAACAGGCAAGGGCACAGATGTTTCTACAGGCAGACTAACAGACGACCTTAAAAAACGACTTTTGTTCTTTTTAAACAGAATGAAAACAGAGCTTACCTCCCACAGCTGTACACCTAAAATTATTGTTGTTAATGGCAAGCCTATGGATTTTGCCTTTATGGATATAACGCAATATGGCGATGTGGCAACTGTAAAAAAAGCTGACAGCTTTAGTATGTTGCTTGATGATTTTTACACCGAGCGTGATACTATAGAACGAATGAGAGCAAAATCTCAGGATTTACACCGACTACTCAACAATTATGTAGAGAGGTTATCAAGAAAAATAAACACCCAAATTTCCGAGCTTTCACAATGTGCCGACCGTGAACCTTTAAGAATAAAGGGCGACCTTATACAAGCTAATCTATATAGAATTGAAAAAGGCTGTAGTAAAATAACAGTGGAGAATTTCTACGACAATAACAATCCAATTACTATAAACCTTGACCCTGCTCTTACTGCTACACAAAATTCTCAAAAATATTACAAAAGCTACCGCAAAGCAAAAACAGCAGAACAAATTTTAAAGGTACAAATAGAAAAAGCAAAAGAGGATTTAGAGTATATAGATACTGTTATTGAAAGCTTAAACCGTGCTACAACTGAAGCCGAGCTTGGTGAAATAAGAGCAGAGTTAGCAGAGGAAGGCTACCTAAAGCAACCAAAGGGCAAGCAGAAAAAACAATCTGCACTGCCACCTATAAAATTTATATCATCTACAGGCTTTACAATTTTAGTAGGCAGAAACAACAAGCAAAACGACAAACTAACACTAAAAACAGCCTCAAAAACAGATATATGGCTACACACTAAAGATATTCACGGTACACACACTATTATAGTTACCGAGGGTAAGGAAGTAGACGACACAACTATTCTTGAGGCAGCACAAATAACAGCCTATCACAGCAAAGCTAAAAACAGCTCTCAGGTGCCTGTTGACTATACTCTTGTAAAAAATGTTAGCAAGCCATCAGGTGCAAAGCCGGGTATGGTTATCTATGTAAAAAATAAAACAGTTTATGTTACCCCTTGCCTACCACAGCAGTAAAGGTGAAATATGAAAATAAATACCATTAAAAGGCTAAATCTTGATGAAATTAAGCAACTGCATAAACAGTATATGGTTAATGATTTCCCTAAAAACGAGCTTCGTCCCTACCCTATGATAAAACACCTATACAATAAACAACAATACGCTGTATTTGGTGCTTATTCAGAGGACAAGCTTATTGCCTACAGCTGTTTTTTGCTTTCTGAAAAAAGCTCTTTAATTTTACTGGATTATTTTGCTGTTATTCCTCCACTAAGGGGCACAGGGTTAGGCAGTGAGTTTATTAAAGAACTACCTAAAATAATACAAACACATTATAAACATATTAACAATATAGTTATAGAATGTGAAAACCCTAATATGGCAGAAAATATCCAAGAACAAGAAACACGTAACCGTCGTATTAGTTTTTATAAGAAAAACGGTGCAGCTGTTTCTAAATGTGGCTGGTATGCCTTTGGGGTGGATTATATTTTACTGGCATTACCTGTTTGTAATAAGGATAATATAGTCCCTAACAACACCACTTTAGGCGAAGCTGTATATAGGCTGTATTTGTCTGGATTTAGTATATTGTCTAAACCCATTGCAAAGAAAAATTTAAGATATTACAGTTTGGACTGAAACTTATACTAAACTATAATTAAAAATTAGAAAAAAGTTAATTAAAGTTTAATTGTACAGTAGCATTGTGGCGGAGCGTTAGCCTCCCTTGTGCAAAGGGAGGTGGCTCGCCAAAGGCGAGTCGGTGGGATTGTTTG
>JAXJTR010000126.1:0-3550 GCA_036309465.1 Acutalibacteraceae bacterium | reverse complement strand
TATATGACGCTTGATAAATATGGCAGAACCACCATACGCAACCTTTATTATGATACAGATACCTACCTTTTAATTCGTCGCTCTATCGAAAAGCCTGTTTATAAAGAAAAATTGCGAATACGCAGCTACAGCAGAGCAACTGCTGACAGCACGGTTTTTGTGGAATTAAAAAAGAAGCACAAGCACATAGTATATAAGCGAAGAATATCTCTTTTGTATAATGAAGCCACTCAGTGGCTGTCAGGGGATAAGCACACCAGCGAGCATACACAGATTTCTGAAGAGGTTGATTATTTTCTTGACTATTACGGTACATTACGCCCTGTTGTATTTCTCTCTTATGAAAGAGAAGCATACTATTCTAATGATGGCAGTGATTTTCGTGTAACCTTTGATGATAATATTCTTTGCAGACAGGATGATTTATCTCTTGAATCAGATGTCTATGGAGCTTCAATTCTTCCTGAGGGTCAAGTTCTGATGGAAATAAAATGTAGTGGAGGTATTCCGATCTGGATGACAGAAATTTTATCAAAAGAAAAGATATATAAAACATCATTTTCAAAATACGGAACAGCGTACAGAACACTGATTTTTCCACAAACCCATAAAATGAATTTATATAATAGGTTGGAGGTAAATACAAATGATTGAGAATTTATTTAAAGGATTATTCGATACAGACTTAACCAGAGTTATCAGCGTAACCGATTTTTTACTTTGTCTGGGTGTATCGTTGCTAATAGGAGTTTTAATGGTATTAGCCTATATGTATCGCACACGCTACACAAAAAGCTTTGTTGTAACATTGGCACTTCTGCCAGCAGTAGTTTGTGTTGTGATTATGATGGTAAACGGTAATGTGGGCACAGGTGTTGCAGTAGCAGGTGCGTTCAGTCTTGTGCGTTTTCGTTCAGTACCAGGCACAGCAAAAGAGATTTGCACATTGTTTTTGGCAATGGGTGCAGGACTTATTGCAGGTATGGGATATCTTGGCTTTGCAATATTATTTACTGCCATTATGTGCATAATGTTTATATTTTATAATCGTCTTGATTTTAGCACAAAAAAGAATTCTAAAAAATTTAAAACCCTTACAATCACTATCCCTGAGGATTTAGATTACTCAGGTGTGTTTGATGATATTTTCGCTGAATTTACGGTTGCTCACGACCTTGCTTGCATTAAAAGCACCAATATGGGAAGTATGTTCAAGCTTACATATAATGTAGTCCTCCGAGATATTACCCGTGAGAAAGAAATGATTGATAAAATCCGTTGCAGAAATGGAAATCTTGAAATTACCGTTTCTAATCAAGTAACTGTTGGCACAGAATTATAACAGGAGGTTTATATGAAAAAAATATTATCATTATTTTTATTTTCATCAATGATGATTTCACTTTTTACCGGCTGTACAACAGACACCGAAAACAAACCACAAGGTGAAAGTCAAATTCAAAGTTCTACAACAACTACTGAATCTGTAAATGTTGATTCCTCTAATCCTACTACAGATATGTTTACTGAACGAGATTTCAAGACAGAATATGACGAGAGCAACGCAGTTACTATCAAGCTAAACGGAGCTTCAGCAACTGCAAGCTCCGACAGTGTAAATATATCAGGCTCCACTATAACAATTACCGAAGAAGCAACCTATATTATATCGGGTGAGCTTACTGACGGTATGCTAATTATAAATTCACCAGATACTGCAAAGCTACAGCTTGTTTTTAATGGCGTTAATATTACAAGCAAAACCTCATCGGCTTTATATATTCTTCAAGCAGACAAGGTGTTTTTAACTCTTGCTGAAAACACAACCAACACACTGGCAAATGGTGGTAGCTTTACTGCTATAGATGAAAATAACATTGATTCAGCTCTATTCTCAAAGCAAGATTTAACAATGAACGGAACAGGCTCGTTGTCTGTCACATCTCCTGCAGGACACGGCATTGTATGTAAGGATGATTTAGTAATAACAGGAGGTTCATATCAGGTAAATTCTGCCTCACATGGTTTTGATGTTAACGACAGTGTACGAGTAGCAAATGCAACAATAAACATAGATGCAGGTAAAGATTCTATTCACTGTGAAAATAACGATGATACTTCTAAAGGCTTTGTTTATATTTCAAGTGGAAATATTAAAGCAGAGGCAGAGGGTGACGGTATTTCTACAGGTGCTTATATGCAAATTGAGGATGGAACTATAGATTTACTTGTTGGTGGTGGAAGTGAAAACGGAACAAAAACACATTCGGATTTCTTTGGAGGCTTTATGGGTGGAGGCAGACCAGGAGGAATGCCACCAGAAGATATGCAAATAACCGAAACTGAAGAAGACAGCACCAGTATGAAGGGGTTAAAAGCTACAAGTAATCTGGTGATATCAGGTGGTAATATTACCGTTAATTCTGCCGATGACTCTATCCATTCTGATACCTCACTTACTATAAACGGTGGTTCATTTAATATTGAATCAGGTGATGATGCTATTCACGCAGAAGAAACCCTGACTATAACAGATGGTAAAATTGATATTTCAGAAAGCTATGAAGGGCTAGAAGCTCTGCATATAGACATACAGGGTGGAGATATAAAGCTTAAAGCCAGTGATGACGGACTTAATGCAGCAGGTGGTACAGACCAAAGTGTTACTACTGGTGGTCGTGACGGTATGTTCGGTGGTGAAAGACCACCAGAAATGGGAGGACACGGTGGAGACCCTGGTGGTCCTGGAGGTGGAATGTCCACTAACTCTAACGGAAGTATTAAAATATCTGGTGGAACTCTTTATATAAATTCCTCAGGTGATGGTGTAGATGCAAATGGTACCTTGGAGATTTCAGGTGGACACACAACTGTAACAGGCCCAACGCAGGGCGATACAGCAACCCTTGACTATGATAAAACTGCTGTTATAACAGGTGGTACATTTATTGGTACAGGTTCTACTATGATGGCACAAAGTTTTAGTGATTCCGAGCAAGGTGTTATTGCAATAACTGTCGGAAATCAACTAGCAGAAACTCAAATTGAACTCAAGGATTCAATCGGTAATACCATTGTTTCTCACAAACCTGAGCTTGACTTCGCTGTGGTTATTATTTCAACTCCAGAGCTTGTAAAAGGAGAAAAGTATTCCATTACAGTAGGCTATGAAACAAGCGAATTTGAAGCAAGCTAAAAAACAATTCAAAGATAAATTGTTCAATTTCATTTTACAATTTACCAGTTTGCAAATTCGCAAAGAAAAAATAACTCATCGTAAAATCCAACTTATCTTGCTCAATATCATTTCTTTGGGATGTTACTTCTAAGTGACATCCCTTTTATTATAAGAAAAGACAGCAGGAAAGGCTCCTGCTGTCTTAAAACATAGTTATAATAGCTTAAAATTATTTTTCTCAAATTCAATTAAACCCTCGTCACGCATCTTGCACAGCTCGTTAGACATAGCACTACGATCAACTGATAAGAAGTCTGCAAGCTGTTGACGATTAAAAGGAATAGTGAATGTTGAACTGGTTTGCTTTTTCGC
>JAXJTR010000125.1:0-3430 GCA_036309465.1 Acutalibacteraceae bacterium | reverse complement strand
TTATTAAAGTGGTATTATATAAATATAAGCTAATTGGTAATTATTAGATTTTATAATGTTAGTGCAGATTATATTTTAGCTCTAACAGACAATCCAAAGCCTAGTTACATAACAAAAAATAAGATTGATATAAATAACTACGGAAAGATAGACAATGATATAAGCGATTTGCTGTGAAAAAGGAGTAATTATGGGATTAATTAAGTGGATATTAGGGGAAGAACCTGGATTATTAGAAAAAATAGAATTTGTAATTAAAAATCAGGGTGATAAAGGTGCTTATGGTGAATGGCTTACAGAGTATATGTTTGGAAATAATAATTTAAAAGGGTATTGTAAATCACTGCACAATATATATGTTCCATATAAGGGTAGAACTTCTGAAATAGATGTTTTATTAGTTCACAAAAAAGGAATATTTGTAATTGAAAGTAAAAATTACTCTGGGTGGATTTTTGGAAATGAACAACAACGATATTGGACACAATGTTTACCTAATAAAGAGAAAAATAAATTTTATAATCCAATAATGCAGAATGCAACACATATAAATGCTTTGTCGCAATATTTAGATATTAACAAATATAATATGAAGTCGTTTATTGTTTTTTCAGAAAGATGTGAACTGAAAAAGATACCCAATAATACAGAGGAATACATAATATTAAAGAGAGATAGACTATTAAGAAATATAAGAACAGAAATAGAAGTAAGACAAGATATATTTACAGAAAACGAAGTTGATGAAATCATAGCAAAACTACAGCCATTAACAAATGTTTCACAAGAAGAAAAAGAAAAACATATAGAACAAATTAAAAATAACTTTTAATTAAGTTGTAAGGCGTTTACAACAAATTCTACATTCAAACTGTTAGTCATGATGTCACTGGTTCGAGCCCAGTTGGGGGAGCCACTAAGAGAGTAGTTTAGGCTACTCTCTTTTTTATGTTAATTGCGATTTTTTCCTTATAGGGATACTGTAGTTGCAAATAAGCGGAATATATGATAAAATAAATAAGTGTTA
The DNA here is from genome assembly GCA_036309465.1 of Acutalibacteraceae bacterium. Classification (GTDB taxonomy): domain Bacteria; phylum Bacillota; class Clostridia; order Oscillospirales; family Acutalibacteraceae; genus CAG-964. The sequence goes on along the minus strand of JAXJTR010000125.1, from coordinate 2,403 downwards.
TTTTAATATCAAGGGGGATTTATTTATGTCAGGACATAATAAATGGAGTACCATTAAGCAGAAAAAGGGTAAAAATGATGCAGCTAGAGCTAAAATATTCACTAAAATTGGTCGTGAGCTTGCTGTTGCTGTTAGAGATGGTGGCAGTGCAGACCCTACTGTAAACTCAAAGCTAAGAGATTGTATTGCAAAGGCAAAGGCAAATAATGTACCTAATGATAACATTGAAAGAATTATAAAAAAGGCATCAGGTGATGGCGACGCAAATAACTACGAGGCTATTACATACGAAGGATATGGTCCAAGCGGTATTGCTGTTATTGTAGAAACTCTTACAGATAATCGTAATCGTACAGCTGCTGATGTTAGACATTATTTTGATAAATTTGGCGGTAATATGGGCACTCCTGGTTGCGTATCTTTTATGTTCTCACAAAAGGGTGTTCTTATAATTGACAGAGAAGAGTGTGATTTTAGCGAAGACAAGGTAATGGAAGATGCTCTAGAGAGTGGTGCTGCTGACATTGAAGTTGAGGACGATATTTTCACAATTTATACAGAACCATCAGATTTCAGCTCTGTTAACGAAACACTTACAGAAATGGGTTACACCTTTGCAAGTGCTGAGGTTGAAATGGTACCAGCAACTTATACCAAAATTGATGATACAGAAGCTATAACAAAAATGCAGAAGCTTTTAGATAATCTTGAAGATAACGATGATGTGCAGAATGTATGGCACAACTGGGAAATGGAAGAATAATTGATTTAATACAAAACTATAAATAAACAGAAGCAGACAACATTTATTGCAATTGTTGTCTGCTTCTGCTTTTTAAACAAAATCTTCACAAAAATATTAAAAAGTTGTACATTATTACTTTACATTACCTTGTTAAAGTGGTATCATATAAACATAAGCTAATTGGCAATTATATAATAATTAGTAAATCTAAAGGAGGCAATCTTATGAAATGTCAAAGTAAAAAAATAGTATCAATTTTTCTTTCATTATGTATAATAGTATCATTATTATCTGTAACAGGTATAAACGCTAATGCAGTAACAACAGATGAAGTTATGGTTACCGCAAGTGGGGGCTATTCATATAGTATTACAGATGATGGATACGCAATGATAGAACAGTATAAAGGAACCGACACAGAACTTGTTATTCCAAGCACAATAAATGGTTATACTGTTAAGTATATTGATAATGAAGCCTTTATGAATTGTAAAGAATTAACATCTATTAATCTTCCTGATAGTCTTGAAGAAATTGGTGCTCGAGCATTTCAGGGGTGTGAAAAGTTAACATCTATTACTATTCCCGACAGCGTTGTTACTATTTATTCCGGTGCTTTTCGTGGGTGTGGCTTAACCACCATTAACATTCCCGACAGCGTGAATAAAATTGGGGCTTATGCTTTTCAAAACTGTTATCTTGATTATGTTATTTTGAATAAAAATGTTGAAAATTGGGGTTCGTCGGCTTTTGAAGATACTTACATTGTTCATGTACCTAAGGGGATTAATAGTTCTTTTACTTCTGCCATAGATTATGAAGATACATATTTTCGTGACATATATTTTGAGGGAACCGAAGAAGAATGGGCAGAGATTGCTCCTTCAGATATAAACCAATATCCTAGGGTGGAGGTGCATTGTAACCATTCACTTGAAAAACCTGTGGGATTATCTACTGTTGTGTTTGATGATTTTCAGGTGCTTTTAACCTGTGAAAAAGGTAATATACAAAGTGGCGAGGTTGTATTGCAAGAAGGTACCTACCAGTTTAATATTAAAAAGGGCGATATTTTTAATGCTCTAAAAGGTAATAATATTATGGGTTACAACGCTACAATTAACGACAATACAAAGGGTAGCTTAACCTGTAACACAAGATATAAATCAAAAACAAAACTAATTGCTACCGGTGGTACATATAGCTTTGAGTTTAACACAAAAACAAATGCTCTTACTGTTAAACGTGTAGGCGACATACCTGAGGTGTACTTAACAGGTGTAGGTTTACAGTATGATAAGTGCATAAATTTAGTGCTTAAACCAGTAAACGGTACAAACCTTTCAACAGGTTCGATATCACTGCCTGGTGGTGGAGATGGCTACTTGTTCAAACTAATAAATAAAGGAACAGAGTTGCGTGGAATTGAAAGTGGATATGTTCCCAGATTATCTACTGCTGAACCACTTACTTTAGGTGCTGTTGGGGAATATATACCTTATGTTTATACTTGGGGAGGTGTAATGACTTTCACCTTTAACCACGAAACAAATCAAATTTCTGCTGTAGAATCATACCATAATGCAGCTGCTGAGCCAAAAGACAGTATACATATAGTAGGTGGAGAGTTTAACGATTTTAAACTAAATTTATACGAC
>JAXJTR010000124.1:0-3606 GCA_036309465.1 Acutalibacteraceae bacterium | reverse complement strand
CCCCAGCCTAATAATGCTTCAATAGGCATAGACCATTCAGAGAGATTATTTAACCTTGGTTGTACAATGGTAAAATGCACATTTTTAATAGGATAGAACATACTATATAAATTCAACGCACCGAGTGCATACAGTTTCATCTGTGGGTTATCCTCTGCTGATACAGATACACCTTGACCATATTTGAAATCTATGATATATAAATCCTCACCATACACAATAATACAATCTGCCGTACCAAAACCATCAGGAGCATAATTGCTGTAATCGACCTGTTTTTCTACAGCTACAGTAGCCTTGGCTGGAAAGCCAAGAGCGACTTTCTTAACATAGTCTACATATGTATCTGTGTGACTATCCATTTCAGTAGAGTACAACTTATCTTTCTTAATCTTATTGAGCTTGGCTGTCACGGTTCTTTTAGCTACAGGGGCAATAAAAGATGATAGCTTCACCTCACACATAGAATGTGCGAGTGTTCCCTCTTCTGCATATTTGCTGGGTTCTTCTGGTATAGATTCGCACAACCTCGCAGACGGTGGGCAATTAAACCACCTTGAAGCAGAGCTTGCAGAAAGTAAGGCGTGTTTCTCTGGCATTACAGCACACCTCCGAGGTTTCTCAAACCGTTTGCGAACTCACCATAACGCTCCTGTGGGATATCCATAAGAGTATTAACACCAAAACTCTGCACAAGTGATTGAATCTGCTGAACCTTTCCTGCATCAAGCAGTGGTGCAATAGCAGTCTGCAACTGCTCTATTGTGTAATTTGGCACACTGGTTGGTGCTGTTTGGGGTGGTATATGCTGTGCGATTGGTGCTGATACAGGTGCCTGCTGTATTGGTGCCTGCGTAGATGTAACAGGGGCTATAGGTGCAGTTGGCACTGTGTAAGTGTTCTGCATTGGCGTAGGCTGTGTTATTGGTACTGGTGTGGTTGCTATCGGTACAGATGGCTGTACGTGAGTTGCTTGAGGTGTAAAAGTCGATACAGCAGGCTGTATATTTTGATCTGACATTGGTTCAATAGACATACCCGAAGAACTTCCCTCTATCGCACTTGCCAGCTTTAAAATTGCTTGTGTAAGTTCGTTTGCCTCGATCTTTACTTTTAATTCCATCATAATTGTTATCATCCTTTTCTGTATAATTTAAGTTATGTATGCAATCTGTGTTAGGACACAGACAATCACAAATGTTATCATCTTTACAGGAGTATTCCATAGTATTCTTTCAATCTATTACAGATTCTTCGTCTGCAAGGTGTGTAAACTCACTGCCCTGTATAATCATCTGACTAACAACCTGACAAACAGATAAACCTGATCTATCTGCTAAATCAAGCACTATTGCTTCTGCCTCGGGTGTTATTCGTACTACGCCGTTGAGATTACGGTTCTTACGACCTCTTAAAATAATTTGATTTCGTTTTCCCACTCTTGACATCCTCCTAAAATCAGTTTAAAATTTAATTGAATATATTTGATTTGCCACTTAGCAACCTGGTCCGTTGCTGGTGGCTTTTTCTTTTGGTGTTAAAAAAACAAATAGTTTAGCTCCACCTACACCGAAAACATTTTTATCTTCAACTTCTCTTTTTAAAAGTTCGTTTCGCCACAATATCATACTCGCTTCGCACTGTGCTTCAAACTTTTCAATTTGACCGCTAAATAAAATTTTATGACCGTCTATTATTGTTAGTTCCTCAACGTTATATTTACCTTTGCAAGCTCTGATGACATTTTTGAGCAAATTTTCTTTTTTATTCGGCATTGTTATTGCTCATTTCTTCATCCTCTGGCACATCAAAAAATCCCATTGTATCTAGCACCTGTGTAACATATGGTTCGACCATCACACAGCCTGTCACTATCGCACACAAGAGTGTAACTAGTCCGATATATGACCACAGGTTATTTTCTGTGGTGGCATACAGCAGTAGCATTATTATGGTTGTTATTATGAGTACTGCTAGAGATATCCATTTTCGATGTATTTTTAAGTGATAAAGCACCGATTGCAGGTACTCTATCGGTTTTGGTTTCTGCATTTGTTTCACGTCCTTTATTTTTATTTAAGCTATGTGTTGTTATCTGTACCACTAAGTATTTCTCGCTGTATTTTTCTTCTCTCGGCATCTGTCCAAATTTTTTGAATATTCTTTAATATCTGTTCAAATTCCTCTTGAGTTTTAACAATGCAAGAATCATCTATCTTACACACGGTATTACCAAAGTGGTATTCAGCTACTATCGCCATAAAATCACCTCCTTAATGTGTATGTTGTCGTAGGTTGTCTGTATGTAAGTTAACCTTTTGGCTAACAACTAAGCCTTATATGGTTTGTATTAAAGTTGCTTTCACCTCGCTTCAATGATAAAATATTGTTGAAAGGAGGTGAGCTCTAAAATGATTTTAAATGAAATTTCTATAGAAGCTGTTTCTCTTGTTGTAACATCTTTTATTTCCCTTATGTCACTTATTTTAACCTGGAGAATTTTTACTAGAGAATCAAATAAAACATATTTAAAATTAAGATATGAAAAAGTAATATTCCCAATTTTTTCGACTTTAGAGAAACATCTCTACAAGAAAGAAATTACCCAAGAAATAATAAACGCATTGGATGAGTGCAAACATATTATTGAAGAAAACAAAATGATAGTGGGTGGAGATTTATTGTATATTATTTATATACCCTACAACACTGATAATTTCCAATACCTATCAAAATTAGTAGAAAAAGAATACGATTATTGCTGTTCTGCGTTAGGTATACCTTTGCGACCTTTAGATTACAAATTTAGTTGTTTTAGGACTAGAAATTTACGAGTATTTGCTCTTGTTGTAGCAAAAATATCAATACCAGCTATCATATTTTTCGCTTCGATGTTGTATTTTATGTTTTTTATAATAAGTCTTTCAAATGCTACCTAAAAAATCTATCCATTTTACAACTGTAAGAAATACAAGCCCAACATTAATAAGAATTATCAAAATTTTTGTTTTTGTATCCAACTCTCTTACTTCCTTTCTTGGTTGTTTTTTATGACCAAATTATCGGTATTTCTGTTGCTAGTATCGATTGATATTGTTGTTATATGTTGCTGACCCTGTATCGCTACTACAAGGTCAGCAATTTCTTTTGGTGTACCTTTAATAGTTAGTTTCATATCCTCACCCCTCTTTCCTGCATCGCCTATATATCAGCTGGCTTTTGTAATTGTATTAATACCAAACAAATCATTTGGTGTGACTTCCAACGCTTTTGCAATCGAATAAACATCACTTGCTTTTATAGTTTTTCGTCCGTGCAGAAAAGCACTAAACTGATTAGCAGAATATCCAGCCTTCTCAGCCACAACATTCTTTTTAAGACCTCGTTCTTTTATAATTCGATTGATGTTATAAACTACACTATTCATTAATAAACCTCCTTTCATAAATCCAAGTTTCTTGGTGCTGTCACTATTATAAAACAAGAATATTGGAATGTCAATATTTTAAAACCAATTTTCTTGGATTTTTTTGCACAAATATTAATGTTAAATTTAAGCAACATTTACAAATTACTTGGTTCTCTGTGTTTTAACTCCAAATATAT
>JAXJTR010000123.1:0-11291 GCA_036309465.1 Acutalibacteraceae bacterium | reverse complement strand
GTATCTTTTTGAAGATTAAGGGAATATATAGTAAATAAAAAATATTTCCAAGGTAATAAATATATGATTATTTTTTATACTAAATACAAGGGGCTGATGTTTTGAAAAAAATAATAACTATATTAGCATCTGCGGTTGTAATAATATGCGGAGTATTAAGTGTAGGTGCTTTTACTAAAAGTAATATAAAAGAAGTAAGTGTATATAAAATTAAACCCGCTACTGTACAAGATACTGTAATTTGTTCAGGTAAAATTCAATACAAAGAAACATACGAAATTAATCCTACAACTGCTGGTGTTGTAAAAGAAATATTTGTAAAGAAAGGTCAGTATGTAAACAAAGGCGAAAAATTATTCTCTATGGTTACAGATTTATCTGCTTTAAGTTCAGATGTTGCTAATAAAATAAAAAGTACCATAAATAATAGTATCATAACTGTTAACGCAACAGAAAGTGGAACCATATTAAACCTAAATATAAAAGAAAATGATACTATTGTTACTACACAAACAGCTGTTACCATTGCAAATTTAAGTGACCTTTGTGTTAATATTCCTATAAGCGAGAGCAAAATATCTTCAATAAAAAAGGGGCAAACAGTAGAAATTACAGGCAGTGGCTTTGAAAAAACATATAAGGGTGTTGTAGATGAAATAGATAACATTGCTCAACAGGTGGTTACAGCCACAGGAAAAGAAACAGCTGTTGGGGTTATGGTAAAAATTCTTAATGCCGATGAAGATATAAAGCAAGGTTATACTGCCAAATGTAATATAACCACTAATATAAAAAATAACAGCTTTATAGTGCCTTATGAGGCTGTTGCTATGAACAGCGAAAACAATGGAAAGGTATATATGTTTAACAATGGTAAGGCTTTAGAGCAGTCTGTAAATATTGGTAAAGAATATGAGCACGGAGTAGAGATACTTTCGGGAATAGAAAGTAATAATCTAATAATTAGCTCTGTTGATAAGATTAATAATAATCAATTTGTAACAGTAAATAAAATTTTGGAGAATAATAAATGATAGAACAGTTACTTATTTATCCATTAAAAAATTTATCACGCAAAAAGGGAAGAAGCATACTAACAATTTTAGGGGTTGCTATTGGAGTATGTTCTGTTATAATAATAAATAGCATAGGAAATTTTGGCACTGTTGCAGTTAACACAGAGCTAGACAGCCTTGGTATGGGGGGGCTTACAATTGCAACTAAAACTGTTGATATCCCTTTTACTGAAAACGAATTAAAACTTATAGAAAAAACTAATAACATTGCAGTTGCAACACCTGTATATATAGAAAACTCTAGTGTATCTTCTGCTTTTGGGCATACAGAAAATTCTATTGTTTGGGGTATAGATAGTAATGCCAAGGATATTGTGTCGTTACAGCTATTATATGGCAGAGAATTAAGCATTGCTGATATATCTAACAAAAACACCGTATGCTTAGTAGACCAAGCCTTTGCACAAGCTATGTATAATAAGGATAATGCAGTAGGTCACAAAATAACCGTTGCATTACAAGGAAATACCGAAAATTTTACCATAATCGGAGTTATAAAAACAGGTAGTGGCTTGCTACAATCTGCAATGGGAAATTATGTGCCTAACTTCGTATATTTACCTTATACCACAATGCAATATCTTACAGGTGCCACAAATTATAATCAAATTATAACAAAAGCTACTTCAAACTCTGAATTAGATGTATTGGCAACTACTCTTGAGAAAAAGCTGAATATTACTAATGGAACAGACGACGATAGTTACATTGTAACAAACCTTGCAAAGCAAAAAGACTCTTTGTCAAACATACTTGGAATAGTAACAGCAATCCTTTCCGCTGTAGGAGCAGTGTCGTTAATAGTTTCCGGATTAAGCATAATGACAGTTATGCTAGTGTCTGTAAGTGAAAGAAAAAAAGAAATCGGTATAAAAAAAGCCATTGGAGCTACAAAAGGTATAACAGTAAGAGAGTTTTTAGGTGAAGCTTTTGCCCTTTCTGCGTTTGGATGTATAGTTGGTATAGTTATGTCCTATATATTAATATTCATCGCAAAGGCATTCTTAGGTGTACCAATTTCTGTGTGTTCAGATTCAATTTTTATTACCTGCTTATTTTCAATTATTTCAAGCGTAATTTTTGGTGTTTATCCTGCTGTGAAAGCATCGAAATTAAAACCTGCTGAAACTCTAAGAGCGTTATAAATTTATGAATAGGTGAGAGGTTATATGGAAATATTCTGCCAACCTAATTTACCAATAAATACTGTTAATAAAGTTATATTATCTGGTGAATATGGTTATATTATTAATGAACTAAATAATTTAGGTATTGAAACTATTACAACCACACCTCATAGTAGCTTATCTTATTTTGAACGATATCACGCTGATATGCAGTGCTCGTACTTTTCAAAAGGAAATATTCTTATAAATAATACAGCCCCACTATTTGTTAAATTTTTAACAAATAGTGGGGTAAAGGTAAATTTCTCAGATTTGCCATTAAAATCACAATATCCCTACAATACAGCACTTAACCATATAATTATAGACGATAAATATATCGGTAATATAAAATACACTCATACAGATATTCTGAACTTCTGTAAAGAAAACCATTACAATATAATAAATGTAAAACAAGGCTACACAAAATGTTCGACAGCTATAGTAAACTCAAATGCTTTAATCACTGCGGACAATGGTATTTATAAAGCTTGCACAAATGCTGAAATTGATGTATTAAAAATTGATTGTGGATATATTAATTTATATGGATACGACTATGGATTTATTGGTGGTTGTTGTGGTAAGCTTAGCAAAAATATATTAGCTTTTACAGGTAAAGTATCTCAGCATAAAAATTATAGTGACATCAAATGCTTTCTGCATAATTACAAAATTGATATATTAGAGCTAAGCAATAAACCACTTGTAGATATTGGCAGTATAATACCGTTAACGGAAATAGTGTATTAAGACTAATATTCGGTGTTTACATACAATAATAAATCTGCTATAATATAAACATCTCCTCTCACTTATACAAAACATTTATTTTGTATAAGTGGCTATTATTCTAGTTATGGTACATCTTATATACCTTTAACCACTATTACCTACTAATAAGGATTAAATTATAAGGAGTGAAAAATCTATGAATTTTAAAACAGATTACAGCAATGCACCTGCTATTATTAAAGAATTTTTATATTATCTTAGTACAATAAAAAATAAATCGCCAAATACTGTTAACGAGTATTATCTTGATTTAAGAACTTTTTTTAGATACATAAAACTCTACAGAAATCTTGTTGAACCTGATATTGATTTTGCAGACATAGATATTTCAGATATTGATTTAGATTTTATTGAGTCAATAACATTTCAGGATATAATGGAGTTTATGAATTTTAGCAATTCAGAACGCAATAACAGTGCTGTAACTAGAGCAAGAAAAACATCTACAATTAAAAGCTTTTTTAAGTATCATACTCAAAAAAGTATGAAGTTGAAAAATGACCCTACAACAATCTTAGAATCCCCTAAAACTCGCCGAGCTTTGCCTAAATATTTAACCCTTGAAGAAAGTCTTGAGCTATTAAACGCAGTTGACGGTAAATATAAAGAACGTGATTACTGCATATTAACATTATTTTTAAATTGTGGACTTCGTTTATCAGAGCTAACTGCATTAAACTTAAATAGCTTTAAAGGTGATAATCAACTAAGAGTGATTGGTAAAGGTGATAAAGAAAGAATTGTTTATCTTAACAGTGCCTGTATTAGTGCCATAACTGAATATAAAAAGGTTCGCCCTGTTGAGGGTGTTAAAGATAAAAATGCTTTATTTTTAAGCCGACAAAATAACCGTATTAGTCCTAAAACTGTTCAAGCTATGGTGAACAAATATCTTAAAAAAATAGGTCTTGACGGTGCTGGATATTCTGTACATAAACTTCGCCATACAGCAGCTACTCTAATGTATCAACACGGAAATGTAGATATAAGGGTACTACAAAATATTTTAGGTCACGAAAATTTAGGCACAACAGAAATATATACTCATCTTTCAGATAAGCTTATGCAAGATGCTTCTAATGCTCATCCCCTATCTAAAGTAACTCAAAGAAAGACGAATAATAAAAAAGATTAAAAACAATAACATAATTAATTTCACCCTTAGTTAGAGAATTTGTAGTTGTTTTCTAACTAAGGGTGATTATCTTTAATTGGTAAATATGAACAAATTATGAATTTGCCATAGCTTCAAAGGCCTCTCTAATATTTCTTACGCCAACTAATTCTATATTACTATCAATTTCGTTTCTTTTGATGTTTTTAAGGTTCTGATAAGGTAAAATAATTTTTGTAAATCCAAGCCTTGCTGACTCTGAAATTCTTGCCTGTGCTTGAGAAACACCTCTAATCTCCCCTGCAAGACCTATCTCTCCAAATGCTAACGCATTTTCAGATAATGCCACATCTTTTAAACTACTTATTAACGACATTGCTACAGCCAAATCAACAGCTGGTTCATCTAAACGCAATCCGCCTACAACATTAATATATGTGTCTGCACTTGAGAAAAAGTATCCTGCACGCTTTTCAAGTACAGCTAAAATTAAATTCATTCTGTTATAATCAAAGCCAGTTGCCATTCTTCTGGGGTTACCAAATCCGGAATTTGTAACAAGTCCCTGTATTTCTGCCAGAATAGGTCTGCTACCCTCCATTGCACACGCAACACAGGTGCCTGAAACATTTTTAGGTCTGCCGGACAATAACATCATAGATGGATTTTCTACCTCGCTTAAACCATCGTTAGTCATTTGAAATACTCCAATTTCATTGGTAGAGCCATATCGGTTTTTTACTGCCCTTAGTATTCTGTATGACATTTGTTTGTCACCCTCAAAATGAAGAACAGCATCTACTATGTGCTCCAGCACCTTTGGTCCCGCAATAGCACCGTCTTTATTTACGTGACCAACAATCATAACAGGTATTTCTAACGATTTTGCTGTTTTCATAAGCAGATTAGTACATTCTCTTACTTGAGTAACACTACCAGGCGAAGATGAAAGCTCAGTTAAATTCATAGTTTGTATAGAATCTATCATAACTAAATCTGGCTTTTCATTTTGAATAACTTGAGCTACAATTTCTATATCTGTTTCTGTAATTACATAAAGCTGTTCGCAGTCTACCCCTAAACGGTCAGAGCGAAGCTTAATTTGTCGCTTTGATTCTTCGCCTGACACATATAATATTTTTAGCTCATTTCCTAGCCTATTACATACCTGTAAAAGAATGGTTGATTTACCTATACCAGGGTCACCACCTAATAAAACCAACGAACCCTTAACAATACCGCCACCAAGAACTCTATCAAATTCTTTTAAACCTGTTTTGTAACGTTCTTCATTTTTTGTATCAATATTCCTCATAGACACAGGAGAATTATAGATACTGCTAATTTTATCATTTTTTGAAGAGTAAGAAGATATAGTTTTAGAGGTGTTTTTAATTTCCTCTTCCATTGTATTCCACTGGTTACATCCTTGGCATTTTCCTACCCATTTAGACGATTCCCAGCCACATTCTTGACACACATATACACTTTTTATTTTAGATGCCATTTTAAAGCTCACTTCCAAATTAATACTATAAATTATTGCAATTCATTATAACAAAAATATTACCCTTTTACAACACAGAAACCCACGCTAATGTATGTTTTAAACATAATACATTTGCGTGGGTAAAATTTCGTTAAAATATAAATTTATCTATTATCTATAGTCTTGTTATTACTTATAATTTTATTGGTAAAAGTAAAAATTTTGTTCTTATCAAAAACTGAATAAACAATCACAGCAGATATACAAGCAAACAAGCCTTGCATTGAGTTACCAAATACATTTACTATTGCACCAGAATAGCCGTAAAGAAAAACTTCTAATAGGAAATAACCTAGTACCATAAAACATTCTGATGCAAAGCTAACAACAACCATAAAGGATAATCTAACACCAAAATTAGAATTTTTTACAATGCGTGACATATAATAAACAATTATTGCCATAGATGCCTTAATAATAAAGGTGAATGGAGCATACAAAGTGTAACCTAAAAATATGTCAGCTAAGCAAGAACCAATACCACTTGCCAATCCACCAAATATCGGACCTAACATATATCCTGCAATAATAACAAAGCAATCTCCAAGGTTAGCATAACCACCTGTAATTAGGGGAACAACAAAAACAGATGTAGAAACACATATTAAAGCGGCCATAAGTCCTGACAATACCATTTTAATAAGATTTGATTTCGTATTATATTTTTGACTCATCTTTTATCACTTCTTCCTTATGTAATATTGATTGAATTAAGCTTAATTATATTTCTTATCTAAATTGTTGTCAATATAAATTAATCAGAATCTTAGTTCTTGTATTGTACAGGTGAATAAGTTATGTTATCATAATGTGGTTAACTTTGTTATTAAATTGAAAGGTATTTTACATTTATGAGTATAAAAAATAAAAACTTATTTACATACAAACCAACCGTTGTAACATTTGCCATAATAACAGCTATTACATGGGCTTTTGCTTTTCCGTTGATTAAAATTGGTTTTGAAGCGTTTCAAATTGAGGCTTTAGATACTGGTGCAAAAACGCTATTTGCAGGAATTAGATTTTTTCTTGCAGGAGTGTTAACATTATTAATAGCAAAAACAAGTAAATGTAGTTTTAAATTGGGTAATGGTAAAAATATCGCTTTACTTGTTATTTTTTCAATTATAAATACAACGCTACATTATTTTTTCTTTTACATAGGGTTATCAAATCTTTCAGGTTCAAGGTCTGCTATTATAGACTCTTTAAGCACCTTTATACTAATAATTCTAGCCTGTATTGTTTTTAAAAACGAACATTTTACTATTAAAAAGTTTTTAGGTTGTTTATTAGGTTTTACAGGTATACTTTTAATTAATATAAATGTAGGCAACGAAGATATACCAGCTTTTTCTCTACTAGGAGATGGTATGTTATTTATGAGTGCATTAAGTTCAGCTATTGGTGGAATTTTAACTCGAATAGTTACAAAGAAAATCAATCCTATGGTTGCAACAGGTGTAAGTTTAGCTTTAGGTGGGCTATTACTTATTATTACAGGTGTAATTATGGGTGGCAAACTTATGGTTATTACTCCTTTTGGTATTTTCATATTGTTAATTCTGGTTTTAGTTTCGGCTGTAGGTTTCTCATTATATAACAAGCTTATAAGCTGTAATCCAGTTGGAGAAATTGCAATATTTAATTCTTTTATTCCTATATTTGGGGCAATTCTTTCGTGCTTAATTTTAAAAGAGCCTTTTTATTTTGAGTATTTTACCTCTGCCCTATTTGTTATTTGCGGTGTATACATTATAAACAAACCTGTTAAAAAGAATACTGATAAAGGTATAATTAATTAGCATAATTTTGCAAAAACGCATAATAATATATCTGTGTACTTATGATATACAAAGTTAAGTGAAAGTGTCGCTTTTTAATTCCTACTAATTTAGTATAAATTTATAAATAACTATTGAAATAATAAGTATAAAGGGTTATAATATTTTTGAATATTTGTATTTTAAGGATTAATTATGAAAAAAGTAGATATTTTTACAGACGGTGCCTGTTCAGGTAATCCTGGCCCTGGTGGTTGGGGTGCAATTTTAAGATATAATACAGTTGAAAAGGAAATATCCGGTGGAGAAGCTAACACTACAAATAACCGTATGGAAATTACAGCTGTTATTGAGGCTTTAGCTATGTTAAAAGAACCCTGCGAAGTTACTTTGTATAGTGATTCTCAATATGTTTGCAATGCTTTGGAAAAAGGCTGGGCTAAAAAATGGAAAGCTAATAACTGGATGAGAAATAAAAAAGATCCGGCTTTAAATCCCGATTTATGGGAAAGACTTTTACAGCTTTATGACACTCATAAGGTGAAAATTGTTTGGGTAAAAGGTCACGCAGGTCATTCTGAAAATGAAAGATGTGACAGGCTTGCTGTTGCACAAATTAAAAGAAATTCCTAATTTACAGTATTTTATATAAGGAAATAAATAAAAAGGAAGTGGTTTAATGAATAAAATATATGCCGATAACGCTGCTACTACTGCTCTATCCCCTGAAGTTCTTGGTGATATGATGCCGTATTTAACAACAATATATAGCAATCCTTCCAGTATGTATTCATTTGCCAACGAGGCTGAAAAAGCTGTTTATCAGGCTAGAGAGGATATTGCAAATGCAATTAATGCAGAAGCAAAAGAAATTTTCTTCACCTCAGGTGGTAGTGAGTCTGACAACTGGGCAATAAAGGGTATTGCTCAGGCTCTTAAAAGTAAGGGCAAAAATCACATTATAACATCTAAATTTGAACACCATGCAGTGCTTCACACCTGTGATGCTTTAGCTAAAGATGGTTTTGAAATAACTCTATTAGATGTTCACGAAGATGGTTTAGTAAGACCTGAAGAGCTTGAAAACGCTATTAAAGACACTACAGCTATTGTTAGTATTATGTATGCTAATAATGAAATTGGTACAATTCAACCTATTGCTGAGCTTGGTGCTATATGTAGAAAGCACGGTGTTATATTCCATACCGATGCAGTACAGGCAATGGGCAATGTTCATATTGATGTTAAAGAGCAGAATATAGATATGCTTTCTATGACAGCACATAAGTTACACGGACCAAAAGGCTGTGGAGCATTATATATAAGAAAAGGCATTCGTCCACATATTCTTATTGACGGTGGTGCTCAAGAACGAGGAATGCGTGCAGGTACAGAAAATGTAGCAGGCATTGTGGGCTTAGCTAGTGCAGTAAAGCGTGCAGTTGCTACTATAGATAAGCGTACAGAAAGATTAACAAAAATGCGTAACAGACTAATTGACAGCCTGTTAAAAATAGAACGCAGTCGCTTAAATGGTGATAGAGATAAGCGTTTACCAGGTAACATAAATATGTGTTTTGAGGGCATTGAGGGCGAGGCACTATTGCTAAGACTTGATATGATGGGAATTTGTGCATCATCTGGCTCGGCTTGTACATCAGGCTCTTTAGACCCTAGCCACGTTTTGTTATCTATTGGTTTACCTCATGAGATAGCACACGGTTCACTAAGATTATCCTTTAGCGACGAAACTACAGAAAGTGAAATTGACTACATTGCTGAATGTGTGCCAAAGGTAGTTAACTATTTGCGTTCAATGTCCCCTGTTTGGGAGAAAATAAATAATAAAGAGAATTAATATATTTAATAGGAGGAAACAAAAATGGCTTATAGTGAAAAGGTAATGGACCATTTTGCTAACCCAAGAAATGTTGGTGAAATGCCTGATGCTAACGGTATTGGCGAAGTTGGTAATGCAAAATGTGGTGACATTATGAAAATGTACATCAAGGTTGAGGATAATGTAATTACAGATGTAAAATTCAAAACATTTGGTTGCGGAGCTGCTATAGCAACAAGCTCAATGGCAACCGAATTAGTAAAGGGTAAAACTATTGAAGAGGCTTTAAAGCTTACAAACAAAGCAGTAATGGAGGCATTAGACGGTTTACCACCAGTTAAGGTACATTGTTCTGTTTTAGCAGAGCAAGCAATAAAAGCTGCTGTAAGCGATTATTACACAAGACTCGGCATTGACCCAACTCCTATTGTAGGTAAGATTGTTGACTGTGAACATGACCACGATTGCGGTTGTGATATATAACTAAAAATATATATTTAGTAAAGAGAGTGTGTTTAGCACTCTCTTTTTTACTGTTGCCAATATTTATTACTTTAACTTGCATAAAATATACTTTTTATCAGAATATAAACCATCAACATAAACAAATTTGCAATTTTTTTAAATTAGATTGCAAATTTGTTTAATTTATTGTTGCACTTAGCTAAAATGTGTGCTATAATTAGTCGGTAAGCTAAAAAGCTATAATGTAAATTTAGTATATCTGTATTTGTATAGGTGTATTTTATTAATTAATTTAATTAAGGAGGTAGTATTTCAATGTCATACGTAAGCGAACAGCTAGAAATACTAAAAGCAAAAAATTCAAATGAGCCAGAATTTATTCAGGCTGCTACTGAGGTTCTAACTTCTCTTGAGCCTGTTTTCGAGCAGAACCCTAAGTATCAGGAGAACAGCATTTTAGAGAGAATTGTTGAGCCTGAAAGAGTTATTATGTTTAGAGTACCATGGGTTGACGATAACGGCAAAATGCAGGTTAATCGTGGCTTCCGTGTGCAGTTTAACAGTGCTATCGGTCCTTACAAGGGTGGTTTAAGACTTCACCCATCAGTAAACCTAGGTATTATTAAGTTCCTAGGTTTTGAGCAGATTTTCAAAAACTCACTTACAGGTCTACCAATCGGTGGCGGTAAGGGTGGCTCTGACTTCGACCCTAAGGGTAAGAGCGATAAAGAAATTATGACATTCTGTCAGAGCTTTATGACAGAGCTATGCAGACATATTGGTGCAGATACAGACGTTCCTGCTGGTGATATCGGTACAGGTGCAAGAGAAATCGGCTATATGTTTGGTCAGTATAAGAGAATTAAGAACATCTATGAGGGTGTACTTACAGGTAAGGGTCTAACTTATGGTGGTTCTCTAGCTAGAACACAGGCTACAGGTTACGGTCTACTATACTTCACAGAAGAAATGCTAAAGCAGAATGGTCACGAGCTTGCTGGTAAAACTGTTTGTGTTTCAGGTGCAGGTAATGTTGCTATTTACGCTACTGAAAAGGCTATTCAGCTAGGTGCTAAGGTTGTTACTCTATCTGATTCAACAGGTTGGATTTACGATGCTGAGGGTATTGACCTAGACGCTATTAAGGAAATTAAGGAAGTTAAGAGACAGCGTTTAACAGAGTATAAGAACTATCGTCCAAATTCAGAGTACCACGAGGGTAAGTTCGATTGGTCTGTTAAGTGTGATGTTGCTCTTCCTTGTGCTACACAGAACGAGCTTCTTGAGGACGACGCTCAAAGATTGATTGACAACGGTGTACTTGCTGTTGCTGAGGGTGCTAATATGCCAACAACACTAGAGGCTACTCACCTACTTCAGAAGAGCGGTGTTATGTTTGCTCCTGGTAAGGCTGCTAACGCTGGTGGTGTTGCTACTTCTGCTCTAGAAATGAGCCAGAACTCAATGCGTCTATCTTGGACATTTGAAGAAGTAGATGC
>JAXJTR010000122.1:0-11607 GCA_036309465.1 Acutalibacteraceae bacterium | reverse complement strand
GGACAACCCTTTCTAGTTGTTATATCATTCGTTAAAGGGTTTCACCCTTTAAAATCCCACAAAGGCTCCGCCTTTGAACCGCAAGCCTTTAAAAAGGCTTGACCCAAACTTTAGTTATCCTTTTCAAATATTTATTTAAGTAAAATCTTTATGTTGCTCCTGTAATACAGGTTATAACAGAGAAAGGAGAAAAATATGAAGAAATACGTAAAAATTACTTTAGCTGTGGTTATCTGTGTAATGTGCGTAATTGCCAATATACCTGTTGCCAATGCAACTGCCACAGTAGATGAAATAATCAAAAAAATGTCAACAGAAGAAAAAATCGGGCAAATGATAACTGTTGATATTCAAAACTGGAACGGTGAAGCCCTAACCATAATGGAAGATGAAATTAGCGAAATAATATCAAAACACGCTGTAGGTGGTGTTATACTCTTTGAAGAAAACCTACAGAATGAACAGCAAATTGTAAACCTTACCACAGCCTTGCAAAGCTCTGCAAAGAAGTCAAAAAATGGTATTCCACTATTTATCAGTACCGACCAAGAGGGTGGCGAGGTAGTTCGACTAAAAACCGGTACATCTCTTTCAGGTAATATGTCTTTAGGTGCAATTAATAATAGTGCTGATGCTAAAAAAGCCGGCAGTATTATTGGTGCAGAGTTATCAGCTTTAGGCATAAATGTAGATTATGCACCTTCACTAGATGTAAACAGCAATCCTGAAAATCCTATTATAGGGTTACGCTCTTTTTCATCAAATCCACAAATTGTAAGTAATCTTGGTGTACAAATGATTAAGGGTATTCAAGAGAAAAACGTAATTGCCTCTGCCAAGCACTTCCCTGGTCACGGTGATACCTCTACCGATTCACACACAAGCCTACCTACTGTAAATAAAACTATGGAACAGCTTAAAGAGTGTGAGCTTATCCCATTTGAGAACGCTGTTAAAAATGGTGTAGATATGATTATGACAGCCCATATACAGTTTCCTCAAATAGAAACTAACACTGTAAAATCAGAGCTTACCCAAGATGAAATTGTTTTACCTGCAACTCTTTCAAAAACCTTTGTTACAGATTTACTAAGAAATAAAATGGGGTACAATGGTGTTGTAACTACAGATGCAATGAATATGGAGGCTATTTCCTCTAATTTTGGAATGGCTCAAGCCTGTATTCTTGCTATTAATGCCGGTGTAGATGAATTACTTATGCCCGTTTCTCTTACAAACGCAGACAGCGGAGTAGAGCTTGCCTCACTTATAGGTAATATTAAATCTGCTGTTGTAAATGGAGTAATAAAGGAAGAAACTATAAATTCAGCAGTAAAAAGAATACTAACTCTTAAAGAAAAACGTGGTATTCTTGATTATTCTGCACCAAATGCAGAGAATGCACAGGCTGTTGTAGGCAGTGTAGAGCACCACGAAATAGAGGACGATATAGCAACAAAGGCTATAACTGTTTTAAAGAATGACAATAATGTACTACCTTTTAAGCCAACAGAAAATCAAAAGGTTGTGCTTGTTGCTGCATATTCAAACGAAACACCAGCCTGTGAATATGCTATGAGTAAGCTGATTTCTAAAAATGCTATACCAAATGTAGAATATGAAGTACACTATTACGGTGGCGGAAGTACCCCAGACCAAATAATAAGTGCCATTTCACAGGCTGATTATGTTATAGCATTGTCAGAGGTTAACGATATTTTAGAGCTATCACCAACAAGTACAATAACAGCTGTAACAAAACAGATTATTAACTACACAAAAGAAAACAACATAAAATGTGCAATAATCAGCGTTGGTAAACCTTACGACACAGCCAACTATACAGATGCCCCTGCTTTGCTTGTTGCTTATGGCTGTAATGGTATGGATTACAGCGACACAGACGGTTCTCAGCCTGCTACATACACATACGGTCCTAATATAATTGCAGGAATAGAGGTAGCCTTTGGCTATAAAAACCCTTACGGTATGTTGCCTGTAGATGTTCCTGTTGTAATATCAGACGGTTCTATGTATACAGGTCAACTAGCTTTTAAGCTTGGTGACGGATTACTATATGCAGGTACCTCAAGACCAACCGAGCCTGTTACAGAACAGCCAACAACTCCACAACAAACAGCAACTGAGGAGTTAAACAACGATTTATCAGAAAACATTAACAATGTTCTTACAAAGCTTAAAGAAAACGGTAAGCTGGATTTAGTTGTATATCTGCTTGGCGGAGCATTACTTACATTTATAATTCTTATAGCTGTAATATCTACAGGTAATAAGAAAAAGAAGTAATACTAAACAAAAAAATCTTTTAATTATAATACGCCTGTTACACAGGCTATGATATGCTGTGCTACGCACAGCACGTCTTATACACATAAACACTAAACAGCAGTCAGTATCTTGTTTACTGACTGCTGTTTTCGTTAAGCTATATTATTTTTTATATTAAAGACCCATAATAAATTGGTCCATTATTCCTACTGAAATACTCCCACAGAGTATTCCTAACACCAAGCCACATATAACATCGGTTAAATAATGCACACGCAAGTAAACTCTTGAAAAGCTAATAATAGTCGCCAATATAAGCACACCTATAAACATTAATGTATCACAATGAAAAAAGGAAACTGCAACTATAGAAAAGGACGAAGCAGTGTGACCAGATGGAAATGAGTAAAAGCTGGGTCTTTTTACTATTAAATCTTCGTCCTCAAGCTTGTGGCAGGGTCTTTGTCTACAAACTATATGTTTTATAAGCCCCTCGCCAAATGCTGATGTTATTCCCAATGCCATTAAAAAATTAATTCCAACTGCTCTGGTTTTTATATTAAACAAAAAGGGAATACATATTATAAACCATACAGTACCCTTTGTACCAAGGGTAGACATAAAAATCATTATTCGATTAAGTATAGGATTATGCAGTCTGCCTATCCAATTAATTATTACATCATCGTAATATTGAATTCTTTTGAACATAATATACTCCAAATATTTTTTACTTTTCTTCAAAAGGGGATTTTTCCGTAACCTTTTTAGATGTTAAAAATTCAACAGAACGCTCAATAGAATCTTTAGAGTTACCCCAATCTTGTCCATTTGAACGGTAATCAAACATAGTTGTAAAATGTGCTACATCTGCTTTTAAGCTTTCAAGATATCCGCCTGTAAGCTTTGCTGTTGCTTCATAAAATTCAGGCAACGCCTTAGAGCTTATACCCTTATTAACTGCCGCCTGCATAAGCATTGTATAGTGTTTCATACAAATATATGGTTGCTCAGAATATAGCTTTCTAAACTCAGGCTCCTTTTCCCAAGTTTTAAAAATTGTCTGCATAAGATGTTGCATACCCCAACTCATTTTATTACAAACATAACAACTGTCTTGAAGCTGTTGTAGCTTGGCAAGCTTTTTCTTGTCGGGCTTACCTTTAACATCTTTTGGAATAAGCTCGGTCATTATCTGATTAAGATGTGTGTCTAATATTAGTGCATTAGGCAAACGCTTGCCTTTATGAACCATCATATTAAAATGGTTATAGCAAAATCCTAAATTATTAGTATCTGTACGAATATCAGGCTCCATCATTGCGGCACCGGTAATATATTCAACATAATTATTTTCAAGCATTTCCTCCATACGGCACATTGGGCAACCGCATTTAGGTGCAAATACATCATTTATAGGAATTGTACAAATGTTTTCTCTCATTTTTTATACCTCCATACACTTATCGTTACCTATTATTTATTGTAGCACAAAAACTATAAATATGGTATAGTATTTTTAAGAAATCCTTTTAAAATTTAGGGGAGAAATAATAATGAATATTGAATTTAAAAACAACAATGTTATTTTGCATAATATAGATAGCTTTAATCTTGACCAAACCCTAGATTGCGGTCAATGCTTTAGGTGGGAAAAGCTAGATGAGGCTACAGCCACAAAGTATTTTAATGAGATACTTCCCAAATTAACAGATAATTTTTCAGAAAATCAAAATGGAAATATTATAGCATATCAGGGTATAGCTTTTGGCAGAGCCTTAACCATAAGCCAACAGGGTGAAACCATAATACTACATAATTGCAGTAAAGATGATTTTTACACTATATGGTACGATTATTTTGATTTAGCCACAGACTATAATACAGTACGCACCCAGCTTTCACAGCTTCACCCTGTACTAAAAGAGGCACAGCAGTATGCACCAGATATACGCATATTAAAACAAGAGCCTTGGGAAGCATTGTGCTCGTTTATTATTTCTCAAAATAATAATATACCTAGAATAAAGGGGATTATAAATAGACTATGTACTGAATTTGGTGAAAAGCTAAGTGATACTCACTATGCCTTTCCTAATGCAGAAAGGCTGTCAAAATGTTCTTTAGAGGATTTGGCTCCACTTAGAAGTGGTTTTCGTGCTAAGTATATAATAGATGCCTCTCAAAAGGTTGCAAGCAAAGAGGTAGATTTAGAAGCAATCAGCAAGCTTTCTACAGCAGATACGCAAAAAGAGCTTATGAAAATAAAAGGTGTAGGACCAAAGGTTGCAGACTGTACAATGCTGTATGGAATGGGCAAAAAAGATTGCTTTCCATTAGATGTGTGGATGAAACGAGCAATGGAAGTGTTATTCCCAACCCTTTCCCCCACAGATTTTGGCAACAATGCAGGCATTGCACAGCAATATATATTTCACTATAGTCGTATGAATCCCCATTTGTTTGTCTAGCATAAATAATTAGGTATAATATTTCCTGTCGCTGTATCCTCTCTCAAAATCACACTGAATTTGAGAGGGGATTTAGTTATGTGGCATCTATATTTATCCACAATAGCCATATAAAAGAAACCTTTTATAATAAAAAATAACTCAATTTAAACAATCTACTTGAAATCTGCATATAATTAGTTGTATACTATTTATTGATACTGTTTAAATAATGAGTAATTTGTCTGTTTTTTATGCAGACTTTGTTATAGATTGGTGTCTATTATAATATATACACCGACAGGTTAAAGGAGCAATTTTAAGTATGATTTATAATAATATATTAGATGCTATGGGGCATACACCTATTATCAGACTTAATAGAATGGTTGGAGAAAACGACGCACAGGTATTAGTTAAATTTGAGGGACTTAATGTAGGTGGCTCTATAAAGTCACGCACAGCCTACAATATGATTATCGAGGGCGAAAAGTCAGGAAAAATTACCAAGGATACTATTATTGTAGAACCAACCAGCGGTAATCAGGGTATTGGCTTGGCATTAATTGGAGCTGTAAAAGGTTATAAAACAATAATTATAATGCCTGACTCTGTAAGTGTTGAAAGAAGAAAGCTAGTTGAGCATTACGGTGCACAGGTTAAGCTTATACACGATGACGGAGATATTGGCAAATGTATAGACGGTTGCTTGCAAGAAGCACTAAGAATGGCAGAAGAAGACCCAAGAGTGTTTGTACCACAGCAGTTTGCAAACCCTGCCAATCCTTTGGCTCATAAGCACCACACCGCACTTGAAATTATGGAACAGGTTGCACAACCTATCGACGGATTTTGTTCAGGTATTGGCACAGGCGGTACAATATCAGGTATAGGCGAGGTACTTAAAGCACAGTATCCTCATATAAAAATATGGGCTGTAGAACCTGAAAACGCCGCTATTCTTGCAGGTGGCACAGTAGGCACACATATTCAAATGGGTATTGGCGACGGTTTAATTCCTGAAAATCTAAACCAAAAAATATATGATGATATATATATTGTATCTGACGAAGAAGCAATACAAACAGCCAAAGACCTTGCAAGACTAGAAGGTTTAATGTGTGGTATAAGCTCTGGCACAAATGTTGCAGCCGCTTTAAAAATGGCTAAACAGCTTGGAAAAGGTAAAACAGTTATTACAATACTACCAGACACAGCCGAACGCTATTTTAGCACACCATTATTTGAATAATTATGAGTAATAAGTTTAATATAAACGCTCTTACACAAAAGCATAGCCTTGGATTAACAGATGATGTTAGATATATACGAGAGGTTGTTTTTGTAGATGAGCAAAAATTTTTAGATGAATTTGATAACCTAGACCCTATTGTTCAGCACATTACCTTTTATTACAACAACAAGCCTATTGCCTGTTGCAGATATTTTAAAGCGGACGATAACAACAATAATTCATATCAAATAGGCAGAATAGCTGTACTAAAGGAATACCGAGGAAATGGCATTGGCAAACACATTTTATACACAGTTGAACAGTTATTAAAGGAAAAGGGAGCAAATAAGCTGATTTTATCAGCACAAACAAGAGCCAAAGATTTTTACAAAAAATGCGGATACACCGAAACAGGTACCACCTACTACGAGGAATACTGCGAGCATATAAAGATGTTTAAAGAATTATAGTTATACTTAGATTAGAGATTGTTAGAAATTTATATTATTTAAAGTTAATTAACCACTGGGTAAAATCCAGTGGTTAATTTATGGTTTTATATTGAAGATTGTAGAATTGAAAATTGTATAATACCGGTTACGTTTAATTTTTGTAACAACACATCGCAAGTTTTATATTGAAAAATGTATTATATAAAATTTTATAAAACATTATGCGTAACCCTGTTTTACAAACACTCTAAATAGCTTATATTAGAGTATGTAGTATATAAAATTTTATAAAACATTATACGTAACCATTGTTTTACAAACACTCTAAACAGCTTATGTTAGAGTATGGAGTATCAAAAATTATAAAATAAGCTATGCGTAACATTGTTTTACAAACACTCTAAATAGCTTATATTAGAGTATGGAGTATATAAAATTATAAAATAAGCTATGCTTACTCCAACATAACACATACATTGCGTTTTTACGTTATAACATTTTTATTTTTATCATAATTCTGCGAAATCTACAGAAAATTTTCAAATAAAAATAAAAAAGGTATTGATTTTTTTTATTTTATGTGTTAATATAATTATCGTTGGTTACACAATTAAATAATATAGGGGTATAGCTCAGTTGGTAGAGCAGTGGTCTCCAAAACCACGTGCCGAGGGTTCGAGTCCTTCTGCCCCTGCCAGAAAATCCTTGAAATCTCGTGGTTTCAAGGATTATTTTTTATATTCAGTTTAGCAAAATGTACAAAAATTTTGAAATCAACGAGAATTTATAATTTAGTTATTTCAACTGTTTCTAATAATTCCGTTGTTTTCGTCTGGTACATCATCAATATAGCATCAGATTGATTAATAGCAATCAAACGATCTACAATTTAGTTACAAAGAAAGGAAGATAATTAATGAATTATAAGTATTTAAATTCAATCCCCAAACCTTTATTAAACGATTTTTTAAATAACAGAGTTATTCCATTTGTGGGGGCTGGATTTTCAAAAAATGCTGACGTTCCAGACGAATTAACAATGCCTGATTGGAATGAATTAGGAAAATGTGTTGCTAAGGAAATACCAAACTACGAGTACGATAATAATCCCATAGATGCTCTTTCTTATTATGAAGATTTATTTTCTCGCACTAAATTAATCGAATTTTTATTGAGACAGTTGAATTATGGAAAAATCAAACCGGGTGATACATATAAAGCGTTATGTGATTTATTCACTGGTACAATTTGCACAACTAATTTTGACTCGTTGTTAGAAGATGCACTAACACTATTACATCAACCCGTTTCTGTAGTCGCTACAAAAGATAGACTCACAATAGAAAATAAAAATGAAAGAAAAATTATTAAATTACATGGTGATTTTAACCATCCTGATAAAATGGTCATCACAGAAAGAGATTATGATACATATATAGAAAAAAATCCTATCTTCGCCACCTATATAGCAAATTTATTTATAACCAATACAATGCTTCTAATCGGTTATAGTCTAGAAGATTATGATTTTAGAAGTATATGGCAAATAATTAATTCAAGATTAAATAATATGACACAACCTGCATATTGTATACTTGTTAATGCTTCTGAGGAAAAAATAGCAAGATACAGAAGAAGAAATATCAGAGTAATAAATCTTAAGGGCAATAAGAAAAATTATAAAACTATTCTTAAAGAACTATTCATAGAAATAAAAGACTTTGTTAGCAAAGAGACGGAAAGAAATCTTAAGAGCAGTGACGAAAAGATTAATGCACAAATGATCATTCCAGCTGAAGACAATAAGCTTTGTTTCATATCATGTGCCATGTCCCGTATTTCAAGATTAACTGCTATGCTATACCCAATTCTCCAAAATTTAGATATTACTCCTGTTAGAATTGACAATATATTGATGCCTGGTGATAACTGGATTGATGTTTCAAGTGCAGTTATTAGAAAGTCAAAAGCCGCAATAATTGATATCTCAGACAAATCACCAAATGTTATGTTAGAACTTGGATTAATAACATCCGAAAAATCATTAAAAAATTCATTAATAATATGCGAAAAAGGATCAGCACCCCCTGCAATTTTAACCGGACATCTTGTTTTAAGTTATTCATTTAATGACCTGTTAGAAAAGGATACTACTTTTGTGATAAATCTTGAACAATGGTGCAAGGAGGTTTTTTGTATAGACAATAAACCTATTAACGAAAATAAGCAAAACACACCTTTTAATAATTCTCGTGAATTAATCAGCAAAAAAGAGTATTCTGCAAGCATAATCTCAGCTGCTTCTGAATTAGAAAATTTATATCATAAAACAAAAAATCGCAATAGATCGTTTGGTCAGATATTTGTTGAATATCGTTTGATAGATTATAATGACAGACAACATCCAGTGATTCTTTGGAACAGAATTGTACATCATAATTATGAAGCTACTTTAGAAGATGCAAATAATTTTTTAAAGACAGTCGAAATAATATATAATAAAATTTGCAAGTCATAAAGTTACATTACTCCCATACATGTATCAAGCAGCCAATTTTGTATTAACATTTATATTTTAAAACAATCAGTTGAATTTAATAGAATTAATACATCTGGTTTTTTAATAATTTCAGATACACCATCAAACACTTCCCTTATCCTATGGATATAGGACATTAAATAAACTATCTGTATTTTTTTATAAAAACTTTAATATCAGCTTAAAAGCAACACTGTGTAGAGATTGTGCAGTGTTACTTTTGTTAATTTACTTGCGATTTTTCCTCCTTTCCTGTCACGCTCAATGTTTCAAAAATGAGGGTTTGAGTATAATTACACCCGTTTATGTGTTTCGTGTAATCTGAGCCTCATTAAAAGGGCTATTGATGACTTAAAAGCGTGACATCAAACTTAGATTTTCAGCACTGCCAAAGCGTACTTTCCTGACAGGTTATCCAGCTCGACACTTTGCCGTCAGCCTTTCGGATACGCTCGCTCTTAAAAGAGGTCTTGGCGGTTTATCCTTCACTCCTTAGCTATTCAATTTTTAAACGCAACTAAATACCCTTTCACCTATTCCTAATAACACTTCTTTTATGTCATAAAATTGTCATAACGATAGACAAAAAATAAACACCTATCAATACCGATAAGTGTTTACTCAATAATTTATCTATTCAGTTTTAATTCGGACAACTCCGTCAGCTTTGTCTCTTTCGTGTAAGAGCACAGCCAGTTCCTGATACATCTTACGCTGAATATGCTCAACGCTTCCACGATTCATATTATGTTCTTCTGCATATTTTCTTACAGACATTCTCTTTATAAACCTGCCTTCAAAGAATGAAACATAATCCTTGAGCACAGTTTTAAAACATTTCTTCAGAAAGTCAATATCCTCTTTGATAATCTCTTTTGCGTTATCTGAATTCTCAAAGATGTTATTCGTTGTATTAAGATAATTATATCGTCGAACATCCGCAAGATAGTTTGTACAAATGTCTTTTGCATAATCGTAATATGTAGCAGACTGACGATATGCTCTCGACTTTAATTCGTCAGGCTTTGGAGGTAACTTGCGTTTAGGAGCAGGTAGGTCGTCGCATATTAACATTTCTAAAAAGTCGTCCGTTATTCTCATCTGCGTTTGACGTTTATATCTTACTTTAAGTTTACCATCAATTTTCACAGGCTTACAAAAGTCTCTTTTGCTGATTGTAAAATATCCGCTGTCATTTCTGATAGAATAGGGAGTGTAAATAACAGTATCCTCTCCGCTCAGTTCATCTTTTGCGATTGTGATTACATAAATCAGCTTGCCATCATACCGCTTGTAGTAACCGGCATACACTCGCTTGTTGTATTTATTGTTCATTGTGTTTATCCTTGAGTTTTAAAAGTATATATTCATAATTATCTCTGTTATGGGGAATCAGACAATTGGTGCAATCTTTTGTTATCAATCAAGGTATAATTTCCGCCACATTCAGACAGAGAATACAGAGGGCAATAACAAAACAAACAATTAAAGTTATCATCATTTTCCACCTTATGGCAAGGGAAATAATCACACTCGTAGTTTCTGAAAAATTTAGAACTGTTATTCATGGAGCACTCCTGTCATTCAATCAGACCGTATTTTATTTTTATTCGGTCAAGTTTTTCAAGCATCGGTTCTGATACAAGCAAAAGAAATAAAGCCGTTGAAAAACCGTGAATCAAATCCATAGGCAAACCTGTCACATAGTAAGCAAACAACATCTCAAAATTTACTGACTGCGGTGAAATCATCAAAGCCGCCGCAGGGTTCATTATACCACCATAAATTAAAACTGCACATAGCACTCCGAATACAGCAAGTGACATTCTTGTTCTTCTGAGCCATCCTTTTTTGAACAGCACACCTGCCAAAAACCCAATTATACCCATCGCAAACATCTGCCAAGGTGTCCATGGACCTTGTGAAAACAACATATTTGATGTAAGCATTGTAACAGCACCTACTAAAAATCCTGTTTCTCCACCCAAGGCTACACCTGCAATTATTGTCAAAGCCATAACTGGTTTGAACTGCGGCAGCATAAAAAACAGGCTTCGTCCTGCAACTGCTATGCCACACAGCACAGCTATTGTAACAAGCTCTCTTGCTTTTGGTTTTCTGCCCTCAAAGACGAGCACAAATGGTAACATACACTCGAGTAGCACAAGCAGAGCAATTATGTTGTAATAGTCATCATCAAGATAGAACACACCGCAAAAAATTGTAAGTGGTATGAAAAGTAAAATCAGAATTGAAGCAGTAATAGTTCGTCTGTTTAGTTTTCGATGTTGTTTATCAGTTTGCACCATAATCGGTGCTGGACTTCTTCGACCTATCGAGAGTATAAACACCGACAAAGCCACAAACAAGACTATATATAATTTCAGCTGACCAAAACCTTGTTCACTTATACCTGATGAATTCACCATTGAAGATAATTCTGTTATCCCTGTTGCATATAAAAATACAGCAAAAGCAACAAGCATTGAAACACAAGCTATCAGCTTTCGCCACAATGGAAGTGGCTTTGGTTTGAAGCTTACACTTCTTTTTGAGACTTGCGGTAGTGGTGTTATCGTTTCATCTTCTTCTGCTTCTTCTTTGATTTCTGCACCACAGCAATATGTAATATCTTCAACTGTT
>JAXJTR010000121.1:0-2953 GCA_036309465.1 Acutalibacteraceae bacterium | reverse complement strand
TTCAAGTTTGTCGGTTAATTATACTATATTTATCCTATAAAGTAAAGTATTTAATTAAGTCTCTTTGCTTTCAAAAGGAGAATATTATACCGACAACGAGGGCGGAATGTATTTGCGTGAAAAATCTACAGAAAAATCCACTAAAAAGGCAAAAGAAAAAGCAACCGATACCACCGCAAAAGCTGGCAATTAGTATGGCTTATTAACAATTTAACATTTTAAGGGGGATATTCCTTTTCACCACACTAACCATATAAATAGTGTGGTGTTTTTTTGTTAACATTCTTAAAAAATATAGTCAATCTATTGCAATAAAAACAAATTTATAATAAAATTAATGTATTCGCAATATGTCTAGTTTTAGAAACGAGGAATAAAAAATGAGTAAAAATAATTTAAAAAGAATTTTATCAATATGTTTATGTGCTGTTATGGTAAGCACTGTTGCTGTAGCTTTTACAGGCTGTGCTGGTGATAACAACACAACAAGCGGTTCAAGTAGCAATACAAGCAATACAAATAGCAATTCATCATCAACAACAAGCACTACTACAGCTTCTAAAGAAGAAATTCTAGAGTTTGCAGGAAAAGGTGCTAAAATTTATAAAGATACAGAACATAAGGTTGGTTATCAGCTTGATATGCCTGCCGAGGGTGAAGAGGTTGCTATTATGCACACTTCTATGGGTGATATTTGTCTAAGATTTTTCCCAGAGGCTGCACCAAAAACCGTTGA
Organism: Acutalibacteraceae bacterium; assembly: GCA_036309465.1. Taxonomy (GTDB): domain Bacteria; phylum Bacillota; class Clostridia; order Oscillospirales; family Acutalibacteraceae; genus CAG-964. Next base: position 2,217 of record JAXJTR010000121.1, on the reverse strand, counting down.
GAACTTTTTAACTCACGCTAAAAACGGTTATTATGACGGTTTAATTTTCCACAGAGTTATTAAGGACTTTATGGTTCAGGGTGGTGACCCTAACGGTACAGGTACAGGTGGCGAAAGTATTTATGGCTCTGCTTTTGAGGACGAGTTTAGCGACAAGCTATTTAATATAAGAGGCTCTATTGCTATGGCTAACTCAGGTAAAGACACTAACGGTAGCCAGTTCTTTATTAATCAGGGCGGTGCTGAAAGCTTTTCCGGTTGGGATAATTACGAGGCTCAATGGGAGCAAATGTATGCACTAATGAGCCAGTATTATAACACAGAAACATTCGAGCCATTAGTAAGCTCTCAGGGTACATTTATGTACAACACAGACCTTGTAACAGAGGACATAAGAAAGCTATACACAGAAAATGGCGGTAACCCATATCTTGACGGTGCTTATAACGCTTGCGACAAGGGTCATACAGTATTTGCTCAGGTTTATCAGGGTATGGATATTGTTGATAAGATTGCCAATGTAGAAACAGGCGACAACGACAAGCCTAAGACAGATGTTACAATTAAGAACATTGAAGTAATTAAGTATAAGGCTAACTAATTAAAAATATTATATACTGTAAGTTACAGATTATAATAAACAATATAAATAGATTATATAAAAACGGAGGATAATAAAATGCAGATTACAAAAGATACTTTAATTGGTGATATTTTAGATTTTGATATGTCAACAGCACCTATTTTTATGGAAATGGGTATGCACTGCCTAGGTTGCCCTGCTTCAAGAAATGAAAGTCTTGCAGACGCTTGTGCAGTACACGGTGTAGATGCTGACGCTATGGTTGAGAAAATTAACAACCACATTGCAAACAAGTAATTAATAAAATAATTATATTGAAAAAAGTTGAGTGGTTGTCCTGTTGTTTGTCAACCACTCTTATTTTTATAAAGGATAAAAATTATGGAAAAACGCTTATTCGATTTAGATAATAGACTTGCTATGTGTGCAAGCTTTGTAAGAAAAAACAGCAGAATTGCCGACATTGGCACCGACCACGCATATTTGCCCGTATGGTTATGTAAAAATAATATAGCAATAAGTGCCATTGCTGGTGACATAAACCCAAAGCCACTTGAAAGCTGTGCAAGCACCATTGCTAAATATAACGCAACAGCTACAGTAACCCCTTGCCTTTCAAACGGATTAAAAGAAATCTCCCCTAACAGTGTAGATGATATTATAATTGCAGGTATGGGCGGAGAGCTAATTGTGTCTATTCTTGATAATGCAAAATGGGTACAAAATGAAAAATATCATCTTATATTACAGCCTATGACAAAGGCAGAGGTGCTAAGAGAGTATTTATACTTAAATGGATTTAACATAATAGAAGAAAAGTGCACTACAGCAGATAATAAGCTATATTCGGTAATGAGTGTTGTATACACAGGCAGTATTAATAACAATTATCAGCTAAAAAAATATTATGGTGATATAAAACCTCAGACATCTGCAAATGATAAAGAATATATCAATAAGGTTGCAATGTCGTTACAACGCAAAGGAAATGGTATGCTATCGGCAGACCCTTACAGCCACGAGGCAAAAAAATATTTAACCTACAGCGAAAAACTATTAAGCTACGCAGAAACAGGAGTTGAACCTACTATGACAACTGTTAACGATATTTACTCATATATAAACAGCTTTGCCCCATTTGAAACTGCCTTTGAATACGACAATGTAGGGGTTTTAGTGGGCAACAAAAATAACGCCACAGAAAATGTGCTTGTTGCACTTGATATTACTCCTGATGTTATTTTAGAAGCACAAAAAATTAATGCTGATATGATTATTAGTCATCACCCTGTTATTTTCAAACCTGTAAAGGCTTTGTCTGATAAAAGTGTGCCATATATGTTGGCTCAACGAGGTATTACAGCATTATGTGCCCATACAAATCTCGACCTTTCTCCACAGGGTGTAAATATATGCCTTGCAAAAGCTTTAGGGTTAACAAATATATATTTACACAGCGAGGGAATTGCTGTGGGAGATTTACCACTAGAAAGCCCTATTTCTCCAAAACAATTTGCAAGCTTAACAAAAGAAAAGTTAGGCTGTAATGGTGTAAGATATACCGAAAGCAACAACAAAATATCAAAAGTTGCAGTAGGCGGTGGTGCTTGTGGTGAGTTTATTTATCTTGCTAA
>JAXJTR010000120.1:0-20862 GCA_036309465.1 Acutalibacteraceae bacterium | reverse complement strand
CTGTAATGTTTATTCATACTGCTTCTGACCCTACTGTTGAATGTATGATGATTCCTGATATGGTACTTGCTATAGCAGAGCAATTTGCCTTGCAGAACAAAAATGTATTGGTACTTCTAACCGATATGACAAACTTTGCAGATGCTATGAAAGAAATTGCAATTACTCAAGAACAAGTTCCATCTAACCGTGGTTATCCAGGCGACCTTTACTCTCAGCTAGCGGCTCGTTACGAAAAGGCTGTTGACTTTGCAGACGCAGGCTCTGTAACTGTTCTTGCTGTTACCACAATGCCTGGTGACGATGTAACCCACCCTGTTCCTGACAACACAGGCTATATTACAGAAGGTCAGTATTACCTTAAAGGCGGTAGAATTGAGCCTTTTGGTTCTCTTTCACGACTAAAGCAGAATGTTAACGGAAAAACACGTAGCGACCACCGTGCCCTTATGGATGCGATGATTCGTCTGTATTCCGCATATAAAGAAGCTCTTGAGAAGAAAAATATGGGCTTTTCTGTAAGTCGTTGGGACGAAAAACTTCTTAAATACGGTTATCTTTTTGAAAAGAAGCTTATGGATTTGTCTGTCAATTTGCCTCTTGAAGCAGCTCTTGATTTGGGCTGGGAAATATTAGCCGATTGTTTTGAGAAAGACGAAACAGGAATTAAGTCAGACCTTACTGAAGAATTTTGGCCTGAAAAGCAAGGAGGATTGTAATTTTGGCAAAAATCAAACTAACTAAAAATGAGTTAAAGGTACAGAAAGACGCTCTTAAAATGTACCGAAGATATTTGCCTACTCTGATGCTAAAAAAACAACAGCTTCAAACAGAAATCCGTACTATTGAAGCAAAAGCAAAAGCGGTGCGAAAAGCAAAGCTTGAGCTCGAGCAAGGTTTTGGAGATTGGATTGCTGTTTTTAGCGAGGAGTCTGCATTTCCCGAGGGTATTATCACCGTAAGCAATATCCGTAAAGGCAAAGGAAATATTGCCGGTGTTGATATTCCAACATACCAGGGTGCAGATTTTAGCCGAAGTGATTACGATTTTTACAGCACTCCTCTTTGGGTTGATATTGCAGCTGACCATATTGAAAAGGCAATATCACTTGACTTAGAGGCAGAGGTGTTGGAGGAACAGGTAAAGCTTCTTGAAGCTGAGCTTCTGTCAACCTCTCAGAGAGTCAACTTGTTTGAAAAGGTAAAAATTCCCGAAACTGAAAAGAATATAAAGAAAATATCCATATATCTTGCTGACCAACAGGTTAGTGCTGTAGTGCGTTCTAAAATATCAAAACGCAAAATAGCTCTTCGTAACGACGAAGCTCAGGAGAGGCAGGTGTATTCCTTATGATAGTGCCTATGAAAAAGATTTCCCTTATAACAATGGGAGATAAAAAAGAAGATACACTTAAAGCCTTGCGTAAACTTGGTATTGTTCAAATTGAAATAACCGAAGGCACAGGTGAAAAACTGAGTGAGTATAAAGAGCAAATTACATTATTAGAAAATGCAGTTTATTCTGTGGGCAAACCTAAAAAGATAAAACAGGAGAGCGTTGATACTCAAAAAGCTTTGAGTATTGCCAATGAGATTAACCTACTTACCGAAAAAGTAAAATCCTGTATATCACAAAGAGCCTCTCTGCACACTGAATTAGACCGACTTAAAGGCTGGGGAGAGATTGACCCCAAAAGTATAGATGAATTGGCTGAAAAAGGCATTGTGGTTGCTTTTTATGAAATGCCAACATCTGAATATAAAAATTTGCCTGACGAAGTTAAGGCTGTAAAGCTATTTGCAAACAGAGCATCAGTTAAGCTGTTGCTTAGAAAAACTCCACAGCTTAATGAGGAGTTTGACAGATACAAGCTTGTGCTTCCAAATTTATCTACAAAAGAAATGCGAAGCAAAATTGATGAGCTGAACTTAGAAATTGCAGAATCTGAAAATAAAATATCTTCTTACGCTTGTTATGTTGAAAGTTTTAAACAAGCTATAAAAGCATTGGAAAAAGATGTTGAATTTGAAACTTACGCTACAGGTATGAACACTGAAAACTTGTCCACAAATGAAACAGATTCAGTTACCATTGCTTATTTCAAAGGCTTTGTTGAGGCAGAAAAAATTGATAAACTTAAAAATACAGCAAAAGAGAATTGCTGGGGTCTTTCTATAGAGGAGCCTACAACAGAAGATAATGTTCCTACAAAACTTAAAAACAACAAATTTGTAAGTCTTATTTATCCACTTACCGATTTCTTGGGTACGGTTCCCGGATATTTTGAGTATGATATCTCGGGCTGGTTTTTAGGATTTATACTTATATTTTTTGGTATTATTTTCGGAGATGGCGGTTACGGATTGATTATATTTGCTATTGCTACCGTACCAATTTTAAAATCTCTGTTTAGCAAAAAAGATATTTCCCCTGCGTTTTTACTTATGGGACTGTTTGGCTTATCAACCATACTTTGGGGTACACTTACCTGCACATGGTTCGGTCTTTCACCTGAGCAGTTACCCCAGTGGCTAAAATCTTTGTCGATACCTGTAATTTCAAATGTAAATGCAGACAAAATTTGGAGTTTGCCATGGACACCTGAGGGTGTGGGGCTTACTACCCCACAGAATGTGCAGATATTGTGTTTCTCATTGGCTCTTGTACAGTTAACTGTAGCACACATAATTGGTGCAGTACGAAACAGAAAATCAGTAAAAGCTCTTGGGGATATAGGCTCTATATTACAGCTTGTGGGCATTTTCTATTTGGTATTAAGCCTTGTTGTAAATGCACAGGTATTCAGCTTTGGTCTAGTTATAGGTGGTATTCCAATAAGTACCATTGTAATTGGGTTGATAGCAGTAGGATTTGTTATGAGCTTTGTGTTCTCAAACTACAAAGACAGTATAATAAAATCTATTCTTGCAAGTCTTACTAATATTGTATCCGTATTGCTTGGCGTGGTAAATATGTTCTCAGACATTGTATCTTACATACGTCTGTGGGCTGTTGGTCTTGCAGGTGCAGCAATATCGGCAACAGTAAACGAATTGGCTGGTCCACTTTTCGGCAACCTTGTGTTTGTAATACTAGCTGTAGTTCTTTTGGTGTTTGGTCACGGATTGAATATGATACTTAATATTCTATCGGTTATCGTTCACGGAATCAGACTTAACACACTGGAATTTTCATCACATTTAGATATGTCGTGGAGTGGTCATAAGTTTAAACCATTTGAAGAATAAATTGTTTATATAAGGAGAATTGTTATGAATTTTGGATTATTTGGTACAGCGTTAGCTATGGGTATTGCCGCAATTGGCTCTGCCATTGGTATTGGTATTGCAGGTCAGGCCTCAATAGGTGCTTGGAAAAAGTGTTATATGAGTAATAAAGCGGCACCATTTATTCTTACTGTATTTGCAGGTGCCCCTCTTACACAGACAATATATGGCTTCCTTCTTATGCAACAGATGAACTCATCTACCGCAGACCCTGCATTTTTGTTAGCTCTTGGTATCTCTGCTGGTGTTGCAATGGCAGTTTCTGCTATATTTCAGGGTAAAGCAGGTGCCGCAGGTGCCGATGCTTTAGCTGAAACAGGAAAAGGCTTTTCACAGTATATCACCGTTGTAGGTCTTTGTGAAACCGTAGCTTTGTTCTCACTAGTATTCGGTATGGTTGCGTTAGCATAAAAATCAGATTAACAACGTGAGGTAACAATAAAAGTGCATAAGAAAAAACTGATTGTTCCTGTTATAGTAGCTGAGGTAATTGCTTACTGCACAGCTGTAAGGTTCGTTAAATAAAATTTAATAAAACATTAAAACTGACATCGTTTTTTAGCGGTGTCAGTTTTTTATAGGGAATTGCTATTCTAGTAAGTTGTAAAACGATAACAATAAAAACACCCCCAAAAACAAACACAGCCCACAACAAATTTAATCTTTGTTGTGGGCGTAAATTTTTGTGTTTTTTACTTGATAATTAGTATTAAACCAAGAAAACAATGCACTTAAAAAGGGTATCAAATCAAAATAAGAATAGACTTAAAAATGAGATTAAACCAAAACAAGAATATACTTAAAAAGGAGGTTAAACCAAAACAAGAATATACTTAAAATATAATTTCTTTAATAAAGGTGTATTCAAAGTAATTTCTTCTTGTTGGTCTTTTGTAAAGCTTAGTATTGTATCAAGCTCTTCTTGAGTTATGCTGTCTTTGCCAAAGCGAGATTTTTCAGCTATTGATTTAATATTGTTAGGTATAGTTGCTCCTGAATGTTTAGCAAGCTTAACCATATATCTGTAAAGGTTCTTTACCCTACTACTATAGTCTCCTGATTGGAACAGCTTTTTACGCAATAACAATGTAATTACTCGTCTTAGCAATAAAATTATAACCGAAGCCAAAATAACAAAAACAACATAAACTATTGGTGCAAAACCAAAAATAGCATTACCGGTGCCACTGCCTCCTGACGGATTTTTAATTATAGTTACACTATGTGGTAATGTGCTGTTGGTTGGTTGTGTGTTTTCAGTTGGATTTGTTGATTGGGTAGTTTTTTGAGTTGTAGATTGAGTTGAAGGCTGAGTTGATGATTGCTGGTTTGCTTCTGTTGGAGTTTGTATAGAAGACTGTGTTGCGGTAGTGTTTTCAGATGTTTCCGCAAGTATTCTACTAAAATCAGCCGGTGTAGCTTCAAATGGAACCCAACCAATAGAACCAACAAAATACTCTACCCACGCATGGGCATTGTCTGATGTAACCACAGTTGGTTTGTCAGCCTCGGCATATACATAATATCCTGTTACATATCTTGCAGGAATCCCCAACGACCTTAACATTAGAGTAGCTGTTGTAGCAAAATGCACACAATAACCTGTGCCGCTTTCGTTTAAAAGCCAAAGGGCAATATCCTTGCCTTCAGGTACACTTGGGGTATCAAGAGAATACTGGACACAATTTTTTACATATTCTCTTACATGGTATACTATATATTCAGTATATGTTTCTTCTGTGAAACCGCCATAATATGCATGTGCTATTAATTCTTCTTTTACTTCCTCTGGTACAGAAAGGTAGTTTTCATGTACAAAGTTTCTATATGCCTTACTATTTGAAATATCATCATAATAAAAATTAAACGGATTTGCATAGCACCCAAAAGGTTCATCCCAAACTGCTGAAGTAAGAGCAATTGAACAAGGCTTCATACTAATATCATAATTTTTTCGCCTTGCGTCGTTTTTTGTTAGTATGTCAAATTCCTCTGTATAAGGCGATAAAAACGATGTAGGATAATAAGGGGTGTAAAGCACCTCTTCTCTTTTTTCGGTAGTAATGTTTAAGTTTAACTCTTTAGTATCATCGCTTTTTGTGCAGGCATTAAAGTTAAAACCTTTTGGGTAGTTCTCTTTTTGTTGGTCTGTAAGCATAGTCCATTTGTTGTTTTCGTAATTAGCATAGGCTACGCCTCTAAGATATAGCTCACCTGTAAAACCGCTGGTAATGGTCATTATTTTTTTGTGTTGTTGCTCCATAGGGCCTACTTGAGATAAATCTACCTCTTTTTTTGCGTTTTGCTCAGGTGATGTAAAAAGGTCCCATATATTAAAATTACTATTATTTATAGTGCTGTTTATGGTGTCTAATAAATCGTCCTGCCATTGGTTTCTTTGATATAAAGATTGAGGATTAAAAGAATACACTACAAACATAGTACCAGCTATTACTGCCAATGCAATAAGGCTTACCATTCCGCTGTGGTTTACATTTACTTGATGAGTCCACGCACTTATATACAATGCAAAAAGTGTGGCTATCATTATAAACAATGGCACGTGGTTAGGCATAGTGTTTATAAGTATAAAGCACGGTACTGTTATTATAATTGGTATAATAATTGCAGGCAAAATTAATCTTACTCGCATTATAAACAAAGCCAGTAAACCGCTTACTATAAACGATAATGCAACAAAAACAGCTGTAGCGTTGTCTGCCTTCATTATAGAAAAGCTTACTCTACTAAATACAGGTAAAAATCGAGAGTATTGTGCTAAAACACAATTCACTGCATAATTTAGCTGGGCAGACAAAATTTCAATAGCAAAAAGCCCCACCACAATAAACACTGCAAAGAAAATACCCATACTTAGTGCGTACTTTCCTTTTTCCTTTTGGTAAATTGTAATAATAGCAAACAACAATGTAAACATTGCAGAAAATACAAGTATTATCGCCGAATTTATTTCAATTCCAAATGAAGACGACAGGCAATGTATTGGGCACACTGTAAGCAAAAATATAAATAAACATTCTATAGCCCTTGTTAGTTTACTTGTAATCATACACTCACCGCCTCTTTATCATAAGTGATAGTATAAAATACAGCATTCTCTATGTTAACAGATTGCTGTGAAAAAGAGGTGTTTTTATATAAGCATACTAAAAAACTGGTTATGTCGTTTTTGGTAGTTACCTTATAAGTTTTACCCTGTGGGCTAGTGCAATAAAACTCTGTGTTGTTATCAACAAGCATATTAGCTATATAAAATAGCTTACCCAGTACAATGTTATTATTTTTATTATCATCTGTTAAAATAGGCTTTAAAATTAAAGGTCTGTAAACAGGTGTGCTGGGTTCTTTTAGCATTAGTCGGTTATGTCTTGCAGAGATTTTCCAGTGTATATTTTTAAGACTGTCGCCTCTTTGATAATTTCTGATTTCGTACTCCTCTGCAAAGCCATTCATTTTAGGTTTATAACCTATAATTTTTTTATGCTCTTGGGTTGGCATTACTGTGGGTATTTCTTTTTTAGGTAATATTACTGTTTCAGAACAGTAATTAAACCTTACAGGAATAAAGAAAATCCCCATTAGGTCATATAACATTATATATTTAGCATTTAATTTAATACAACCACAGTTGTTAGTAGGTACTTTTAGCTGTGCCAAAAAGTTATTCCCAAAAAATCCACTATATATAAATGTAGTCTTTTTCTTTTGATTAACAAAGGAATTAGATGTTTTAAATTTTATTCTCATAAAAGGGCAAAATCCACTATTGCCTTTTTTGGGTGTTATTTTTATTAACAGGTCATCACCTGCTGTTACCTCTTTTGGAATATTTACAGAAAACCCTCTTACAATATTCACTATCATAAAAGGCAAGCTAAAAACAAGGGAAATAACAGGAATACATACTGTAATCAACAGTAAATACCAAGAAAACCATTCATAAAAAAATATACTAAAAAGAAAAACAGACAACAATACTGTAAGATATAAAAAAATATTTCTAACCATATTTATCTTCCTTATATTTCAGGCTTTTTTGCCCTTGTCATTATGTCTGTTAAAATCTTTTCGGAATCATAGCCCTTTAAGGTTGCTTCGTCACTAAGTATAATACGATGCTTAAGTGTACTTACAAAAACAGTATGCACATCTCTTGGGGATATAAAATTACGATTATCTGCATAAGCTACAGCCTTAGCCATATCGGTAAGAGAAAGTGTTGCTCGTGGACTTGCTCCTCTTGCAATTAACTTGTTGTTTCGTGTGGCATTTATTAATGACACTATATAGCTTGCCATATCCTTATGAACAAAAACAGCCTTTACTTCCTTTTGCATTTGTATAAGCTTTTCTTTTGTTACAACACACTTTACATTATCAAGAGGATTGCCTGTAGAACGGTTAAGAATAATTTGACACTCTGAGTCAAAGTCAGGGTAACCCATAGATATTTTAACGGTAAAACGGTCCATTTGAGAGTCTGGCAAAAGCTGAGTACCAGACGCCCCTACAGGGTTTTGTGTTGCAATAACAGAAAATGGATTTTCTAAAGGATATGAGGTACTCTCAACAGTAACCTGTTGTTCCTCCATTGCCTCAAGCAATGCCGATTGGGTTCGGCTTGATGTACGGTTTAGCTCGTCTGCTAAAAAGAGATTGCAAAAAATTGCACCCTTGTTATACACCATTTCGCCACTTTCTTGATTATATACAACATAGCCTGTAATGTCAGAAGGGAGAGTATCAGGGGTAAACTGTACTCTGCCATAGGTAAGACCCAACGCTTTTGAAAAAGCAAGTGCCATTGTTGTTTTACCAACTCCTGGTATATCTTCAATAAGAATATTTCCTCTTGCCATTATTGCAAGCATAGTGGTAATAATGGCACTATCTTTACCATTTACTACCTTGCGTACTTCATTTATTACACTTTGAAATTCATTCATTTTATAAACACCTTTACTTTATTTTTATTAGAGTATAACCTGTAATATCGACTTTATTGTTAAACACAGCCGATTTTATACTAATCTTTAAAGCCGATATACAGCATTAAAGATTAATATAAAAACAACAATTACAGCTATTGTAGATAAAAATATTATGTGATATAATAAACAGCAAAGCTTAACTGTAGTGGGGGATTAATAATGAAAAATAAAATTGATTTACTATGGTGTATAAGTTTAATAATGATAGGTATTGCAACAGTTATTTTAGCTGGCTCGAATATTATAGGAATAGAGTTGCCTGATATCATTGTAAGAATACTTGGAATTGTAGATTTAATTGTTTTACCGCTTTTAGTATTCACAACGGTGAAAAAAGTAAAGAAAGATTAATAACAACAATAAACATCGCTAAAAAAGAATAAATATTTTATAAACACTTATCGGTTGATAGGTGTTTATTTTTTATCTGCTTAAATGCTATTTTTATGCTCTATCACCTATTAGTCTATTTGCAAAAATAACACTATATTAACTATAATAATAAATTTTGCAACCATACACATTATACAATAGGCATTTTGTGTTTTCAACACGTATTAAAAAATTAGGGCTTGCTTAATGTGAACAGATACCGATTGCTTGCAAAAAACGACATTATGTGGTAGACTGTTCATAATAAATGGTATTATGGGTGTTGTGTGTTTTCTTTTAAAAAGTATTAATATACCTATGGTACAATTATAACAATAGGAGGAATTATATGAAAAAAATAATAAAAGAAGTTATTCAATGGACTTCGGCTATAGCTGTTGCAGTAGTGGTTTTTAACGGACTTTTATTTTTATATAATAAGCCAACAGCTTTTATTGATAGAACAAACTCTTCTACCAATACAATACATACTCCAGGTAACTACATACTTCACGGTACCGAGGGTTGGGGATTACACCCTGTTGACCGAAATGGTTATGTAAACAAAGACTTACCATTACAAGAGGATTACTGTGTTGTTGTAGGTGCTTCTTATACACAGGGTAAGGAAGTTAAACAAGGTGAACGATTCACAGATATACTTAATGAAAAACTTGCAGACAGTAACGATGCTTTGGCTATTTATAATTGTAGCCAAGATGGTTACTACTTCCCTTCTTTAACTAAAAATTTCTATGCTATAACTCAAGAGTTTTCAGATGCAAAAGCAATTGTTATTGAAATTGGTAATACCGATTTTTCTACTGAACAGCTTATAGAGGGTCTTGAGCAAAGAGGTTTTGATGAAAAACAGTTAGGTAAAAATATTTATTCCTCTTTAAGCACTAAAGAAAAGCTAAGTATAAAGGTGAAAGACTTTGTACCTATTTATACAATATTTAAAAATCAGGTAAAAGCATTTAATAAAACAGATAATGCCGATACTGTAGATAACAGCAAAACAGATACAACAAAGCAAGAAAAAGCATTAGGCGATTTACTTGCTAAAATAAGAGGACAGTGGGATAAAGAATTAATAATTATGTACCACCCAGCTGTAGAAATAAATAACGACGGAACAATGTCGACTAAAAAGCTGACTATGGTAGAAACTTTTGATAAGCTATGCAAAGAAAATGATATTACCTTTGTAAATGTAGCAGAGGCTTTTGAAAACCAATATAATAAAGACTATTCTGTACCTTATGGTTTTTCTAACACAAGTATGGGTAGCGGACATTTAAACAGTGTAGGACACAGAATTATAGCCGATGAACTTTATGACATTTTGAAAGGAATATTAAAACGATGAATTTTATCTCACTGGAATTTATACTTTTCTTTATAATTTTACTTGTGGCAATGAAAATAAGCAAGGGTATAAAGGCACACCACATTATATTGCTTATTGCCAGCTATACATTCTACGCAATGGGCGACTTGAAATTCCTAGCACTTTTATTCGGAGTTTCTCTGCTTATGTGGTATTTAGCAAAGTACATAGAAAAAAACAAAGGCACAAAAAAAGCCAAGACTGGACTAATTGTTGGTGTTGTAGCTGATGTATTAGTATTAGGTATTTTTAAGTATTTTAACTTTTTTACAGAAAGCTTTAGCCAGTTATTTGGTTTTAGCCATACCACATTGAATATAGTGTTACCTCTTGGTATTTCTTTTTATATATTTCAATCTATTAGTTATATAGCAGATGTTTACACAGAAAAAGTAAAGGCAGAAAAATCTTTAACAGAAATAATGCTTTATATAGGATTTTTCCCTCAAATTGTTTCAGGCCCTATAGTTAAAGCACACGATTTTCTTCCTCAGTTAAAGGTTGACCACGAAATAACACGTGAAAACCTTTCTTGGGGTGTTCAAAAATTTGCATCTGGTTTATTTAAGAAAATAGTTATTGCAGACCGCCTTGGTGTATCGGTTGACGCAGTTTTCTCTGCACCATCTGCCTACAGTGGTATGACTCTTGCTATTACAGTATTAATATACGCTATGCAAATTTACTACGATTTTTCAGGTTATTCCGATATGGCTATTGGTGTTGCCCGTATGTTAGGATTTGACCTTGGCAAAAACTTTAATTTACCTTATTTAGCAAAAAATCCATCGGATTTTTGGAGAAGATGGCATATTAGTTTATCATCTTGGTTTAGAGATTATGTTTATATTCCATTAGGCGGAAGCAGAAAAGGCAAATTTAGAACTTATTTGAATTTGTTTATTACTATGCTTTTAAGTGGACTTTGGCACGGAGCAAGCTGGGCATTTGTATTTTGGGGTGCTTGCCACGCATTTGCATCTGTTGTTCACAAATTCTTTACCGACATAAAAAAGAAAACAGGTGAACTTAAAAATACAACAGCCAAAAAAGTAGTTGGGGCATTGTCTATATTACTAACATTTTCGGTTATTTATTTTCTATATATACCTTTCAGAGCCTCAGATTTATCAGAAGCTATGCTAATAATCGGCAGAATTTTTAGCTGGAGTAATGGTATTAATTATGTATATGTATTTGGTATTATTTTTGCAGTATTTTTAGTGGCTGTTGAAATTATATCAGTAATTAAAAATAACGGTAATGATATTTGGCGTCCACTAGATTTAAGTAAATGGCATAATAAATTGATATTCAGCTTTTTCATTTTGCTTACTCTTTCATTTGCATATTTTGGAAACTCTGCATTTATATACGCACAATTTTAATAATTTTAGTAATTTTAATAAAGCTACAAAGTTGCCCACAAAAGCACTTTGTAGCTTTTTTGTATTGACAAAAAATAGGTAATGTGTTACCATTATAGGGTAATATATTACCTATTGGAGGACATTATGAATATTAAGGAAGTAGTCAATAGTGATAAGGTTGATTTTACAGGAATTGAGCTATCGTATTTTTTACTTGGATTATTAAGTGCATTTGAAAATAGATTTCAAGCAGTAGCAGATAGTGCCATTAAAGAGGTTAGCTGGAAACAGTTTTTTGCTATTATCTGTATTAATCTTTGTAAAGAAGCACCAACTGTAAAAGAGCTAGCAGAAATAATAGGTAGCTCGCATCAGAATGTAAAACAAATTTTATTAAAACTGGAAAAGAAAGGTTTTGTAAGCATTACTGCTGATAAAACCGACAAACGAAAGCAACGTATTGTACTGACGGAATATTGCAAAGAATTTTGTGAAAAAAACGATAATATGGCTATGCACTTTATGAAAAATTTGTTTGCGGGCATCTCTCAGGAGCAATTACAGGTAACAATACAAACTATTATGCAAATTGAAAACAACTTAAAGGAGAATAAAGACTATGAGTAAAGGTGTAATTTTATATCAATCAAAGTACGGAGCAACTAAAAAATATGCAGAATGGCTAACAGAAGCAACAGGATACGACTGCATTGAAACAAAAAACGCTAAAGTATCAAATCTATTAAATTATGATGTAATTATTTTAGGCGGAGGCGTGTATGCTTCTGGTATTGCAGGATTTCAATTTTTAAAGAAAAATATAAGTCAGTTAGCTAATAAGAAAATTGCTGTATTTGCAGTAGGTGCATCGCCTTATGATGAAAAAGCAATAATGGAAATAAGAAATTTACATTTTAAAGATAATCTTAGTAATATTCCTTTGTTTTACTGTCGTGGAGCTTGGGACGAAGAAAAAATGAAGTTTGTAGACAAAACTCTTTGCAAAATGTTAAAGAAAGCAGTTGCAAAGCAAAATCCAGATGAATATGAACCTTGGCAAAAGGCGTTAATGTGTGCTGTTGGAAAAAAATGCGATTGGACAGATAAAGCTTACTTAGAAGAACTAATTAAATATATAAAAGAAAGTGAGTAAGCACTAGGCATTTACTTTTTGTTTTTTCACTAATTACAAACCATCGTTTTTAATAAAAATTGGTACAAATACAAAAAACACGTATTATTATTGTACAAAATTCATATTGTATTTAAAAAAATAAAAGAGTAAGATTATGTTATGGTGCTAACCAAAATTTTATATTTTAGGAGGTTTTTATGAAAACACGAACATTAAAAAAGCTGACATCACTTATTTTATCCATTATGCTTGTAATGGGTATGTGTGTTACAGGAATAAGTGTATCAGCCAACGACACAACTACAATCTATTTTAAAACAAGCTCCACTTGGGCTAAAGATGATCCTCGCTTTGCAGTTTACTCTTGGGCAGGTAATGAAGCGGGTCAATTTACTACAATGGTGCAAGTTGAAGGTGACATTTACGAAGCAGATATTCCTGCTGAAAACAGAAATGTAATCTTTGTAAGAATAAACCCTGCCAAAATCGAAAATAGCTGGCTGAATGTTTGGAACCAATCAGTCGACTGTACTATTCCTGATGGTAAAAATTTGTTTATTCTTAATGAAGGAGAGTATGGGAATGCAAATGGTGTATGGGATATATACACCCCTGTTGTGCCTACAGAACCTGAAACAGAACCAGCAACAGAAGCTGAAACAGAACCTGAAACAGAAGCTGAAACAGAACCTGAAACAGAAGCTGAAACAGAACCAGCAACAGAAGCACCAACTGAAGCTGAAACAGTGCCTACAGCAAATACCATTTATTTTAAATTAAACTCATTGTGGGCTGAAAATGGTGCTCGCTTTGCGGTTTTTACATGGACAAATAGTTCAGATGGTCAATTTATTTCAATGGTACAGGTTGAAGATGACATTTACAAAGCAGATATTCCTGTTAAAAATAAAAATATAATCTTTATAAGAATGAACCCAAACACAACCGAAAATCATTGGGGAAATGTGTGGAATCAAACAGCAGATAAGGTTATTCCAGACGGTAAAAATATGTTTATCCTTAATGCTGGAGAGCTACAAAGTGCACATGGCGTATGGAATACATACAATTCATATACAAATCCTACAGAACCACCAACCGAAGCCGAAACAGAGCCTACAACTAATACTGTCTTTTTAAAAGTAAACTCTGATTGGGCTGCTGATAATGCCCGCTTTACAGTTATCTATGGGGTAGATGTATCAAATTATCAGTTCGTTTCAATGGAACAGGTTGACAACAACATTTACAAAGCAAATATTCCTGTAGAAACTGAATTTTTAATATTTTTAAGAAAGGAAGGCACATTTACAGGTTGCTCAAGTCTAAAAAGTGTTGTAATCCCTAATGGTATTAAAACTATTTTAGATGAAGCATTCCTCGACTGTTCAAGTATTGAGTCAATTGATATTCCAAACACTGTAACAGTTATTCATGAAAAAGCTTTTAAAAATTGTAAGAGTCTTATAGAAATTACTCTGCCTAACAGTGTAGATATGATTTACGACTCCGCTTTCGTAAATTGTACAAATCTTAAAAAGATAGTTATTCTTAATGATAATATTTATTTTGATGATTCTACCTTTGAAGGCAGTAATAACCTAACTATTTATGGTAACACAGGCTCTAATGCAGAAAAATTTGCGGGCTATAACGACGGCATACCATTTATACCTATTGATATTGCAAATATTATAGGCGATTTTGACTTAGAGCTAACACCTAAGGGTTCAGTTCTTGTTGGTAAAATATCACTTAATGCAGGTACATATAACTTTAAGGTTAATTACCTAAATGTAGACTGTGGTTCTGGC
The DNA here is from genome assembly GCA_036309465.1 of Acutalibacteraceae bacterium. GTDB lineage: Bacteria > Bacillota > Clostridia > Oscillospirales > Acutalibacteraceae > CAG-964. Next base: position 6,478 of record JAXJTR010000120.1, on the reverse strand, counting down.
TATGAGTTTACAGATACTGTTGCAAACCACCTATATAGCGAAAAATGGTACAGCAGTACAACATTTATTGCAACAGGCGGTGAATACACATTTACATTCGACCCTAAAACCTACAGACTTTCTGTATCACATAAAAAAAGCACATACGATTCAGTTAAGCTTGTAGGAGGTTTAAAGTGTACTCTTACAAAATCTGTAACTAAAGCAAATGAATTTACAAATGTAGTTAATATTCCAGCAGGTACATATAGCTTTAAGATAAATGTTGACGGTATAGAGCTTGGCGGTACATACAATTATATCGACGAAATCAGCAATGCTCGCTACAACACTTCTTGGAAAGGTTTTACAAAATTTACTTCTTCAGGCGGTAAGTATATAATTACTTATAATGTTGTAACAAACAAGCTAACTATTAAGAAAGCTCCTGTTGTTACAAGTGTTGCAATTACAGGTCGTATCAATGCTGAGCTAACTCAGTCTGCTACTAATCCAGAAATTTTTACCACTACAATGGAACTTTTTGAACACAATTATTACATTGATATGTCTGTAGATGGTGTAAAATATGGTGGTTACCATTATATTACAAACGATGGTTCATTTACTTATAGCTCAAAATGGCACAACACCACTGTATTATGTGCACAGAAGGGCACATACACATTCACATATAACACAGCAACAAACAAACTTACAATAACACACAAGTAAAATAATTTAAAGATTCGTATAGTATAAAATAAACATCGCCTATAGCAAGCAAAATGTTTGTTATAGGCGATAGTTTTACGTAATGTGTGCTTGTGGATAAAAATATTAAATGGTATAATATTAAGCAACAACTTTAAATTATAGAGGTGTTTTTAATGAAAAAAATTATCCTTGCAAAGCCAACATTAAGCTGTGTGCTGGTTTTTATTATCTGCTGTATTGCAAGAATTACTGAATATTTTTTTATAAGAACAGATGAAACAATTTTGGCAGAAAATTTTATACATAAGGTTTTTGGTATAGCTATTTTGGCTGTAATGTTGGTTTTAACAAAACTTTCTTGGAGCGATATAGGCTTTACAAAAACTAAAATTGCACCCAATATTTTAAAAGGGTTGGCACTAGGGGCTTCTTGCTTTTCTGTTGCATATCTTGCAGAATACATATTACTATATTGTATGAATGGTAACGTTAAGCTTTCTGTTTACACAAGTGGCTTTTCATTAAAGGGTGAAGCAGTTATACAAAATGGATTTGAATTTATTTTGCTTTGTGTCGCTTTTAACCTTATAAATGTTTGGATGGAAGAAGGTATCTTCCGTGGACTTTTCTCTGGTATTTTGGCAGACAAAAAAAGCTTTTGGGCTACAACCATTTTTAGTGCTTTACTATTCGGAGTTTGGCACTGGGTTATGCCAATGAGAGATTTTATAGAGGGAAATTCATCTGTTGGAAATCTTCTTGTAATGGGAATTGGATATATTATTCTGTCTAGTATTATGAGTATAAAGTGGTCGATGCTTTATAAAATTACAGGTTCACTGTGGCTAGGCTTTGGAGACCACTTATTTAATAACGTTGTTGTAACAAATCTTTTACACGTAATATCTAACAATGAAGCCGATAGTATGCAAATTGTTAGAATTTTAATAGGACAGCTTATCTCATTTGCTGTAGTAATAATTTATTATAAAAAACTAGCAAATAAAGATACTCTCGTTTGATTTTATAATTATGGTAAATAGAAAAATTTGAATTTGATAGGAGAAAATAAAAATGGACAACAAATGTATTGAATGTGGCGGAGAATTAATTGAAGGAACTTTGGCTGGAATGTATGCTACACATTTTTATCCAAATGACGAAGCAAAAAAGGTAATAGGTAAGAAAAGCAAAACTGTATGTTCTTGCTGTAAAGTTTGTGGCTTAATTCAAAATATCAGAGCTGTTGAACTAGACAAGATTATGTAAAGCTTCAACAATTGCTACTTGATAGAATTTATAACAAAATAAACACTACTCTAATAACAATACCATACCCCAACAAATACAATATTTGTTGGGGTATTCTTGTAGATAGAAATATTAAATGGTATAATAGAAAGTAAATTAAATTCAATTTGCAAATGCAAAAATTTTTAAGGATTATTTAATAATTTGCAGATTATAATAGGCTTATCAAAAGAGGTAAACAGGGAAAGGAGAAATAAATATGACATACGCAATTGAAATGTATTTTGATAAAGAAACAGAAAACGAAATTATGAGCTTGGCACACAAGGTTGCTGAAAACAACCTTAGCACAAAGTTTTTAGAATGGAAAACAAGACCCCATATAACATTGGCGGTGTTTAATGATGTTGACGAAAATAAGTGTATCCACTTGCTAGAAGAATTTGTAAAGGAAGTAAACGTTATTCCTGCTTTTCTTGATTCTGTGGGAGTGTTTAATGATACAAAAACTATTTTTCTAAATCCTACTATGACAAAAAGTATGTACCAATTACAGGCTGATTTACACGAAAAACTTAAAGAATTTGATACAAAGGGTTGGGAATGGTATTTACCTGACGGTTGGGTACCACATTGTACAATTGCGTTGAATAGCGAAGATGAAGAGGAAATTTTCTATAAAACAAGCCAGCTGATTTTGCGTGAATTTAAGAAAATTAAGGGACAATATACATCTATTGGCTTGGTAAAAATCACTTTCCCTGTTGAAGAAATAGCAACTGTTTCGTTTAGAGAAAACTAAGCAGGTAAAAATATTAAATAGTATAGTAGCAAATAAAAGACTTAAATGTATAAGGGTGAAAAAAATGATTATTTTAATCGCAGGTGCATCTCATACAGGAAAAACTGCACTTGCTCAAAAACTTCTTGAAAAATATAAATATCCATACCTATCAATAGACCATTTAAAAATGGGGTTAATTCGCAGTGGCAACACAAAGCTTACACCAATGAGTAGTAATAATGAGTTAACTGCATACCTGTGGCCTATTGTATGTGAGATGATTAAAACCGCAATTGAAAACAAGCAAAATCTTGTTGTAGAGGGCTGTTATATTCCTTTTGACTGGTCAAAGGATTTTGACGAAAAATATCTTCATAATATCCAATATTATTGCCTTGTTATGAGCGAAAGCTATATAAAAAATCATTTTGCAGACATAAAAAAGTATGCAAGTGTTATTGAAAATCGTTTAGATGATGAAGGTTGTACTTTAGAAAGTGTGCTAAGGGATAATTTAGAAATATTAAATCTTGCACAAGAGTACAAAGTAAACTATATTCTTATTGATGACAAATATGATATTGATATAAATATAGATTTACTCTAACAGTACACAAATTGAAATTGTGAGGTTAACATTATGATTGAATTAATAGACATTAAACCAAAAGACAGAGAGCTGTTTTGGAACATTCATCAAAAATATCTTTACGAAATGACAAATTACTATGATGATGAAATGGACGAGGCAGGAAATTACCATTACGGTTATTTTGACTTATATTTTATAGATTATAACAGAAAAGCAATGTTTATTTACTTTAATAAGCATTTGGCTGGTTTTGCAATGATAAATCCATATTCATATATTAATGAAAAGCCGGATTATGTGCTAGCTGAGTTTACAATATTTCCTATATATCGCAAAAAGCATATTGCTTTAAAAGCAGTGGAGATGATTTTTAATCAATATAAAGGCTCTTGGGAGGTTAAATATAACGAAAAGAATATCGCTGCAAGTAAACTTTGGAATACGATGTGCGGAAAATATAATCCTCTTAAAATACATCTTAACGAATTTGAAACTGTTTTATCCTTCTCTGTTACATAACAAATCTTAATTTATTAAAAGTTAACACAAATTTATGTGCAATATTTTTCATTGTTTTAATATTAAATTTTTATAATTTTCTAAACAAACTTAAATTTACAGGAGTGATATCTAAATGGAAAAATATTTTATATTAACAGTATTATGCGTGGTTGTTGTAGCATTAGTATTAACAGCCTGCACCAACTACAATTCGGTTTTAGACCAATCCAAAACCTATGGGTTAACATCAAATATAAAATCTTTAGACATTAAGCTTGGTGCCGCTGATTTTTCAATAGAATACAGCGATAAATTTTCTTTAGAAAGCAATTTAAAGCACTTGTCTGTGTCTGAAAAAAACGGAGTTTTAGTAGTTGTTGACGAAACAAAGCTTTCTGCTAATTATGAAAATGCAGTTTTTAAGCTATACATACCTAAAGATGTAGTTTTTGAAAATGTAAATATTTCAACAGGTGCCGCACAAATAACTTCTATTGCTTTATCTGCAAATACTCTAAAGCTAAAATTAGGTGCAGGAAAAGTACAGTTTGCCTCTCTTAACGCTAGCTCTAATGTAGAAATTAAAGGCGGTACAGGAGATATTACCGTTACCAGTGGCACACTTAATAATCTAAAACTAAGCTTAGGTGTAGGCAAACTAGATATGACCGCCACTTTACTTGGAAAAAATAATTTAAAATTTGGTGTTGGCGACTCCAATTTAACACTGCTTGGCAACAGAGCTGATTACAACTTAAATGTGGAAAAAGGAATTGGAACAATTAATATTAACGGAAACGATGTTTCAGATTACAATAGCAGTGGAAAAGGCAATAACTATGTAAGTATTGAAGGTGGCGTTGGCACTATCAACGTATCGTTTCTAAACAAAACATTATAAGTAAACCACAAGAACTTACAATTAGCATAATTGTTCACCAATTAACGCAGAGCTTTTGCTCTGCGTTTTTTCTTGGTTATTTTTTTATATTTTATAGTTTCTTCCCCCTATACCTTAGTTAATAACAAAAATCTTCACAATATTGCGTAATTCTTTTCAAAGTCAAAGCCCACATAGTAAAACCTTTGTTGTAAAAATATGAATATTATGTTAAAATATTTTATATGCTTAAATTAAGGGAAGTGATACATTGTGGAGATGATTAATTCAATCCTTACAGTAGTTAGCGACTTTTTGTGGGGTTGGCCTATAATTATTCTACTGTTGGGAACACATTTATTTATGACTGTACGAACAGGCTTTATTCAAAAAAAGCTATTTACAGGTATAAAGCTTTCGGTAGTAAAAGACCCTGAGTCAGACGGTGACATAAGCCAGTTTCAGGCTTTAACAACTGCACTTGCTTCTACTATAGGAACAGGTAATATTGTTGGTGTGGGCACAGCTATTGCACTTGGTGGTCCGGGTGCAGTGTTTTGGTGTTGGATTACAGGTATTCTTGGTATAGCAACAAAATATGCCGAGTCACTTATTGGTGTTAAATATCGTGTAAAAGCAAAAGACGGCACAATGGTTGGCGGTGCTATGTACGCACTGGAGCGAGGCCTAAATATGAAAGTGTTAGGCATACTTTTTGCATTGTTTGCTGTATTGGCTTCTTTTGGAATAGGTAACGGTGTTCAAATAAACGCAATAGCAAATATTTTTAATCAAGCTTTTACATCATCAAGCAGTGCAACCTTTAGCATTGCAGGTTATGATATAAGCTTAGTTAATTTATTGTGCGGTGTTATTGGTGCTGTGCTAACTGCTGTAGTTTTATATGGCGGTGTTAAGGCTATATCAAGTGTATGCGAAAAGCTTATACCTTTAATGGCAGCTTTATATGTTTTAGGCTGTATTTACATATTAATATACAATCGTGCTTACTTATTAGATGCTGTTATGGATATTATTCAATCTGCTTTTTCAGTTAAGGCAGCAGCTGCCGGCGGTGTAGGTGCAGGAATTATGATGGCGTGCAGATATGGTATAGCAAGAGGATTATTTTCTAACGAGTCTGGTATGGGCTCTGCACCAATAGTTGCAGCAGCGGCACAAACTCGTAATCCTGTGCGTCAGGCACTTATTTCATCAACAGGTACTTTTTGGGATACAGTTGTTGTTTGCTTAATGACAGGTTTAGTTTTAGTAAGCAGTATACACGCTAATCCTGAAATCTCTATAATAGGTAACGGTAGTGACCTAACATTTAAAGCTTTCTCACAAATCCCTTATGTTGGTATTATTATTATAGTTGTTGGTATTGTGTTATTTGCTTTTTCAACAATTTTAGGCTGGGCTTATTATGGTGAAAGATGCGTTGTATACTTAATGGGTACACAAGCTTTAAAATTTTACAGATTGCTTTTTGTAGTATTTCTAGTTATTGCACCTATTGTTAGTTTAGACGCTGTATGGACATTAGCTGACATACTAAATGCTTTAATGGCTATACCAAATATTATTGCAATATGGCTTCTAAATAAAGTAATAGCAGATGAAACAAAGCATTATCTTAGAAATTTAGACGAAATCGACCACACAGAAATACCTGTTATAGATAAAAGTGCAAAATAATTAATTTACATATTTAATATTTCATTAAGCTCCCCCAATAAGAATTGTAACTGTTCTTATTGGGGGAGTTTTT
>JAXJTR010000119.1:0-7675 GCA_036309465.1 Acutalibacteraceae bacterium | reverse complement strand
TTATTATGGTAATGTAGTTCCAAATGAAACAAATGCAAAACTTAGTGCAGAACTAAAAGAGCTAATTAAATTACTTAACAGGAATGAAGATGACCTTTTAAAAACACTTTCAGATGAGCAGAAAAACATCTTTGAAAAGCTTAAAGACTGCAATCGTGAAATTTCTGATATCAGTGAGCGAGAAGCTTTCTTGTGTGGCTTTCAGTTAGGTGCAAGAATAATAATTGAGGTTGTTAATAATTGAAAAACGGATAGGTAATCAATTGCTAAGTTTTGATTAACTATCCGTTTTCTGTTTTGTTGTTAAATTTGCTTTTGTAGCCATTTGTTTTATTAGAAACGAGCATACCCTCGATAAAAATATTTGTGTGGGATTGTAAAGGACTTATTATCTACCTAAAGCAGACTTAAGCCTTTTAAGTATTCTCTTTCGTTTCTTCTCAACAGCACTTTCTGTCATTCCAAGCAGGAGTGCTGTTTTGTTATAGGACAGCTTCTCTGTAGTTTTAAATGTATCAAAGTTGATTCCTGTTGTGAGTTCAAGCAGTCTGCGTTCTATTGGTGATAGTGTTTTTATCACTTCTTTTATTTGTTCAGATTTGTAGTTGTCAAAAAGAAAATCCTCAGATGAGATGATGTCCTCGATTTCAGTATGTTCTTGTCGTTCGTAATATTTTGTTGTTAATGCTGTTTCTATATATTCAATGACAGTGTTTTCAGAGAGATGTAACTGCTCGGATATTTCTTTTAAAATTTCATCAAACGATTTTGTATCATTCATTTTGAAATATAATGATGTTACTTTACGTAAATTGTTATGTGCGTTTTTACTTTCAATATTTGTAATACTGCAGTCTGTTCGCATATACTCTAACCAAGCTTTATGAGTTTTATACTTCATAATTTGCAAAAGAGGAAGCTTTTCGTCTGCTGTATATCTTTGTAATTCGTCCCACAGCAGAGAAGCAAAAATTTGTTTTAAATCAGGCAATCTATATTCTTCGATATGATTGCTTTTTATGAATTCAGTAGCTTTTCTGTTAAGTACAGACTCGTAGAGATGCAAAAATTCATTAAAATGTTTACTATCGTTTGTTTTTAGGTATTGCAAAAAATAATCATTTAAATCATCAAATTTTTTAGGCTCGTAATTTAGCTGATACATATTGTAGTTTTCGTTTTGCAATAGTTCACCGCCTTTTATTTCATAGCTTCCTCATATATTTTAGATAGCTTCATATCCTCTGCATACTGATTTTCAGCATATTCAAAATCAAACTGTGCCCTCTCAAATTTATCATCAATCAATTTTTTAGCCTTGGCTGATACAGCTTCATTGTATTTGCCTAGGCTTTTATTTTTGCGTATTGAACAGTTTCGTTTATGCCACAAAAGATAATAAGGACTGTCGGCTTTTTTCTGCTTTTTCATTTTTCTCTTAGTTATCTCAGGATGCTTTGCAACATAGGAGCAAGGCACACCGTATTCCTTATTTACTGTACTGCAATAAAGTTGTTTGTGTGCAGTAGTCATAAGAAAATATTTGTTACAGATATCACATTTCCATATGTAGTGGCCTTGAGAAAGAGCCTCGAAAAATTCTGTTACAAAGAAATCCATCATTCTATTGAAGTACATTCTTCTTATGATTTTATACTTACTATTTTCGACTTTAATGGTAGGAACATTAGATTGAATCGGTTTTAAATTAAATCCCTCCATTATCATAACAGCAGGATTGCTTGCTGATAAGTTTATTTGTACTTCTTCATTCTCAAAAAAATCACAAGTGAATTTTGCTATATTATCTTTCAGCCTTGAATCTTCATTTGTAAAATTCTCAACATAGTTGATTATCATTGTACCGAAGTTAGCTACATCAACTCCAATATACGAATATGCTCTCAAAATGTTTTCTGCGGTCTTTGATTTATTCTCTATTTCATTGAGCTTTGTAATTTCGTTTTCGTCTGTTGTTGCATATTTAATCTTGAGATGTTTTAAAAGATACTCGTAATCATCAAGTGCATCTTCACCAAACAATTTTGATACAGTCGCTCTTGATTCTTCCATATCAAAATATTTAAAAGGCTCTAGTAATTGCATATAGTCAATCATTTTATTTATGTCAGCAAATATATCCATAAATAATTTTCGACTGTAACCTTTTAATTTAAGCTCCTGCCAATGATGGTTTATCTTACCGCTGTGAATCAGTAGATTGGTTGTGTACTCCTTCGGAAGATTAGCAATGCAATTACTTATATACCCAAGCATATATTTCTCGTTATTTAAAATTATATTCTCGTCATCAATATCAACTGCAAAATAATCAAAGGTTGTGATTTTACTTTCATACCTTTCAATATAGTTCAATTTCTTCACCTCAAAAGTATTATATCACTATACTGACAATATCACAATATACCAAGAAGCAAATTTAACTAGTCACGGTAATTTCTGTGATTTTAAAAAAGTTAGACATTTATATATTGGGAGCAAAAAAGCTTTCAACTTTTTATGGAAGGAGTTGTTATAGTGTGTAACAACAAAAAACTAACTGTTATTGACGGTGAAACATTAATGGATATGCGAATCAAGCCGATAAGCTTTTGCATTGACTCGTTACTTCCGCAGGGAGTATCAATCCTCTGTGGTGCTCCGAAGATAGGTAAGTCGTGGTTAGTTCTTGATTGGTGTGTTCGTATAGCTAAAGGAGAGGAGGTGTGGGGTTTTAAAACTACGATAGGAACTACCTTGTATCTTTGTCTTGAGGATAACCTGAGCAGAATTCAACAAAGGCTGAATGAAATCACAGACGAAGTATCTTGTAATGTTTTCTTTGCAACATCATCATGTTCGATGTCGGACGGACTTCCGGAACAAATTGAAATGTTTGTCGCTGAGCATAATGATACGGTTCTAGTTGTAATAGATACATTTCAGATGATACGAAATAAAAATAAGGATAGTACTTACGCAAATGATTATCAGGAAATTGAAGAGTTGAAAAGATTAGCAGATAAACTAAAAATTTCTCTTCTGATTGTACATCATCTACGAAAGCAGGGCGATAACGATCCCTTGAATAAAATCTCAGGAACGACTGGAATCAGCGGTGCGGTTGACACTACATTAATTCTTGATAAGAGCAAGCGTAGTCAGAACAATGCAACATTGATTTGCACAGGCAGGGATATTGAATACAGAGAATTGGAATTGAACTTTTCAAAAGACAATCATATATGGGATTTAATATCAGACAGTGTAGAAAGTCCTGAAATGCTTTTGCCGAATGAGATGATTCAGCTTATAGAGTTTATGAAACAGAAAAAGTTATTCAAAGGCTCTAATACCGAATTCTCAGATGAATTTAATTGCTTCTGCTGTAAAGAAATCTCTGCAAAAGCGTTAAAACAGATGATGAATAAATGGCGTTACGAATTAGAGGATAACGATGTTTTCTTTAGCTCATACAGGAGTAACGGTAAAAGGTTTGTTGATGTACAATATCTGTCTGATAGTGACTCAAGTGCCTTAAGTGACGGAAATATTATTGGTGCCAAAACTTGCGTTCCTATCGTCACTTGCGACCCTGAAGAGCCGTGTCAGGCAATGTAAGTCGATTTGTGCGATTATTAAAGAAAACTCGAGACAGTATCCGAATAGAGATAAAAATCGAAATTTGAGCAAATTTACGGCAGAATTGAAATTTAATTTTAGAGCAGAGGTTTGGTTCATACTCCCAGACTTTAGTCTAGGGCAAGCAGAGCGTCTGGCTGTCCGCCGAAACGCTGATAGTCGGGCGGAAGCCCAAACCCACTTTGAATTGGAGGTGTAAATTATGGAAAACCGCAAGAGAAATACAACGCTTACTATCAGGCTTACTGACTCTGAAAAGTCAGCGATTTATAAAAAATCAAAGAAAGCAAAACTGACATTGACTGATTACATTCTAAAAACATCATTACAAACTGAAATAAAAGTTATTGATTTACAACCATTACTTATTGAGTTAAAAAGGATTGGTAACAACTTAAATCAGATAACAAGAAAAATAAATAGCGGAGCTTTTACCTCAGCAAACTTTAATAATTTGATTACACAACAGAAAAAAATCTATGATGCGATTATAAAACTCTCGGAGGATAAGTAATGGCTACCATAATATATATTCCTGAAGTAAAACAATCTATCAGTGCAATGAAAGGTGTAATTGATTATTGTACTCAGGACAAGAAAGTCTATGATAACAATACAAACCAAAGACTTGTGAGTGGTATTAACTGTGATGGAGAAAATGCCCTCAAAGAGTTTATAGCAACTAAGAGGTCATACGATAAAACTAACGGTATGAATTTCTATCAGTATGTTCAGTCGTTTTCACCTGAAGAAAATATCTCTCATCAAAATGTTCACGAGTTAGCATTAGAGTTTGCTGAGAAAGCGTGGACAGGCTATGAAGTTTTGGTTGCTACGCATTGCGATGCAGAACATATTCATTCACATTTTGTAATCAACTCAGTTAGCTTTGAGAGTGGTAAAAAGCTAAGACAGAATCCAAATACATTAAAAACTCTGAGGGCTTTAAGTGATGAGATTTGCAGAAAGCATAATCTATCAACTTTGAAACCTTACGAAAAAGACGGCACAAAATTATCTTCAAGAGAATATCGAACAGCAGTGCAAGGTCAAAGTTGGAAGATAAAACTGATGTGTGATATTGATAAAGCTATGGAGTTTAGCGGTAGCAAGGAAGAATTTATACAAGCAATGTCAGTTATGGGTTACTCGGTAATCTGGACAGATGATAGAAAATATATTACATATCAATGTCCTAACAAAATGAAGTGCAGAGATATTAAACTGCACGAAGATAAATATTTGAAAGGAAATATTGAAAATGAATTCAGATACAGGCAAGAAAAATATTATAGAAAATCTAAAACAGAGGAACAACAGCTCACTGACTTCAATAGAGCTTCTGTCAGGAGAAACGAAAGTGATTGCGATTCCCTCCCAGGTCAGAGAGGAAGAGCTCAATTTATTGAGAATGGCAGTGAAGTTTCAACCCGAGCTGTACAATATGATTTCAAAAATTTCAACAGACGACCAGATGGTGGAATATCTGGAGAGAATTCTGGAAATCAACAAAGACAATATGAAAACAATCTCACAGAACTGTCAGACAGAGTTGAAGAAAGTTTCGGAACAGACTCTGAAAGAAGTCAAATCTACACAGACTCAGATTACAAAAATTTTAGAACAGGCTGGGAAGAGTCAAGAGCAGTTTTTGAACGACACCTTGCAGAAAGGGCAGGAACTCTCAACGCAAATATCATCACAGATAAAAATTCTGAACTTTATGACATTCCTGAAATGGTTACTCATAACAGTGGTATCTTCAACGGTATCAACTCTCTTGTTGAATCATTTTCTCGGATAATAGTAGACGATTCAGAAGACGAAGATGAACGCAGAAAGCGAATTGAAGCTGAGCAGAATGGTAGTGCTCTTGGTACTGCAATAGGGTTTGTCGCTGGGGTGATTGCAGGTGCGATTTCAAATACAAACATAAAGGATGATGAATATGATTTGTCGAAAGAACCAGATGAAAACTACAATGAAGAAATTGATAAAAGTCCGACTATTAATTTGTAGTTGGAGAAAGGAGGTCTATGGCTAGAAAAAAAGAGCCGATAATTATAGATTCAATATTTTTCAATTATGTTGGAACAGATGAACAGTTTAATGTTTTTCTTAAAAATGTTATCAAAGATTATATTTCAGAAGATAAGCTGTTGCCAAATGATGAAAATTTAGATGATAAAAAATCTGCTTAATAGCTGGATATTATAAAAAAGTTGTGATATGTTGTGGTTGCACTTAACAGGTGCAACCACAGAATAACCCATATAAACTGGAGGAGATAAATTGAAGGTATGGTTATACTACAGGCTATCAAGAGATGAAGATGCAGAACTAAACTCATTGAATAATCAAAGAAATATACTAGTTGAATATGCTAAAGCAAATAATCACGATATAATTGGTGAGTCTTTCGATGATAATGTTTCTGGTATGCACTTCAATCGTGAGGGAATAAATAAAATATATGAAGAAGTTGAAAAGAAAAGTTTTGATACTATATTAGTGAAAGATATGTCTCGACTCGGAAGACACAAAACACAGACAGCAATGTTTATTGATTACCTTAGAGAGAACGATATCAATGTATTATCTGTAACTGAAAATCTTGATACAAGCAATGAATCGGATGATTTGATTATCGGCTTTAAAGGTTTGTTTAATGATATGTATGCTCGTGACATTTCTAAGAAGGTTAGGGCAGGAATGAATCAAAAACTCAAGGATGGTATGGTATTAACACCACCTATGGGATATTTCAAAGATAAAAATACAAATGAAATAATTGTAGTTGAGGAACACGCTGAAATTGTAAGACGAATATTTGATATGTACCTTAATGGATACGGACTTAATTCAATAGCAAAAATTCTAAATCAAGAAGGTGTAAAATCTCCTGCGTATTATCAGAAAAAATTGTCTGGTAAAAATCTCGGATACAACAAACCTGAAATAGGCAGAAGATATCTATGGGATAATACAGGAGTTAAAAGAATTTTGCAAAATGAGTTTTACATAGGTGCTGTAGTTAATCATAAAACTTACAATAATAAGATTACTCATATAAGAAAAAACATTCCTGAGAACGAACAATACAGACACGAAAAAATTGTACCTGCCATCATCTCAAAAGACAAATGGGAACAGGTACAATTTATAATGTCTGATAAAGTAAAAAGAAATGTTAGAGCAGGAAGTAATAAGCCTTGTCACAGATACGCAGGATTAATTAAATGTGGTGACTGTGGCTCAAGCTTCGTATGCAAAACAAGAAATTGGCGTGACTTTCCAGAAAGAATTGAATATGTATGCAATGGTTATCATCGTTATGGTAAAGAAAATTGTAGTCCTCACCGAATAAATGAAATGCTACTTGATGAATTGATCTATAAGGAGATTCTTGCTGTAAAAGATTATGCGATCAAAAATTACAACAGCATAGAAGCTGATGTAAAAAAGTGGATGAAGCAAAAGAATAATGTTGGCAATAAGCTTCAAAAACTTAATAACGAACTTGAACAACGAAAGAGGGATCAGAAAGATATCCTACTTGAACGAATCAGAGATAAAGAACACGCTGAAATATATTCCGAAATGCTTGAAGTCTGTGAAAATGATATACAACAGATAAAACAAGAAATTGAATCTATTAAAGATTACAATACAACCATCAAAAAACGCAAGTCTGAAATTAAGCGAACAGTTGACTTAATAGAAGAAATAGTGAAAGACGGTGCAATAAGCAATGCTAATTTACGATTACTGGTTGATGAAATCAAAATATACGAAAGCGACAAGAGATTGAAAATAGAAATAAATCTTAAAGCAAACTTTGCAAAGCACTTTGAAATATATGGAGAAAGCGGAGAAAAGCATAGTCTTATACTACAAGATTTAAGAAAATAAGAAGGCAGACGCACAACCTGAGTGAATTGGATTTTATTTGAGCTTTGCTGAACTATACTACAAAGATACAAATTTGTTGTTAAGAAAAGAGGATGAGATTTAATTATAATTCTTTAAAGCT
>JAXJTR010000118.1:0-4704 GCA_036309465.1 Acutalibacteraceae bacterium | reverse complement strand
TTAAATACAAACAATAAAAAAACATAGAAAATCAATGAATTTTTTTATAGAAATTAAACATTGATTATTACAAAGTAATCAACATACAATATAAGTAACCTGTTTTTTATATGCAAAGTTTATAATTATCTATTATTAATTTAAGAATATTCACATTCAAAAAAACAATAAAAGACTATCTGAAAAATGCGTCATAAGGCAAACCAAACCATTCACGCAACCAATATGTAGGTAATAAAATTAAATTTGTATTTGAACTCACTGCACCTATATTACATTTTAACCCTAGCTTGCGTGCTATTAATCTTGCTCGTGCTTGATGAAAGCCGTCTGACACAATTGCTATGTTACTATTTGCCCCTTGTTCTTTTATAATTTCATAGGAAAGCTTTATATTCTCTTGTGTATTTGTTGCATTTTCTTCCTTATAAATTCTAGTGCTCTCTATGCCCTGTTCAGTAAGAACATTATACATACATTGTGCTTCGGTAATAATTGCAGTATCACCTAAGCCACCTGTAGCTACGCAAACAGCCTTGGGGCTATCTTCAAGATACTCTCTGCATGCTGTAATTCTGTCGTAAAGTATAAGACTTGGACTTGTACCACGCACTTGTGCTCCCAACAAAATAGCTGTTGAATTTTCAGACGGTGGTATGCAGGCACATACACCCATAATTATACTTATTATAACGCCATAAACACCAAAGGCATATATACCCAGCTTACCCATTCTCCATAAGATTTTAGTAAGCTTTTTCTTATACAGCTTTTCTTTTAATTTTATAAAATACTTTCTTGCAGAGTAAAAAATAATTAGTCCACTACAAATACATATTCCTAAAAAGTTATACGCAATAAGAATACCAAAAATTAAAACCGGAGCAATAAACCACAGCAAAAACACCGTTGCCACAGCAATAACCATAATCCTAAAAATATTATATTTGTTAGAAAAATCACCATTTTGTTTATATTCTTCCATAATATTAATCCTTTCTTTACCCATTGCTTAAAATTAAATTTAACATACTTCTGTTTGGTTATTAAATATAATAGCAATTCTTTTATTAATACTTGTAAATTGTTTGTAAATTATACTCTATTTAATAAAATAAATAAATCTAAATTATCCGATAAGATAGGACAAAAAACCTACAAACAAAATATTATTTTTATCTACTATATAAATTGTTTATTATTTACTAAATTACTTGATTTTCCCCTTTTTCTGTTCTATAATATTGTGTGAGTGAAATTATGATAGGAGAGTGTCGCTTATGATTAGTGGTGCTGAAATAATGGTTAAATGCCTTGAGCAGGAAAATGTTGAAATCCTGTTCGGTTATCCGGGAGCTGCCATTTGTCCATTTTACGATGCGTTAATGTACTCCCAAATAGAGCATATTTTAGTAAGACAAGAGCAAAATTCAGTTCACGCAGCTAGTGGTTATGCACGTTCTGTTTGCAAACCTGGTGTATGCGTGGCTACATCTGGCCCTGGTGCTACTAACCTAATTACAGGTATTGCAACTGCATATATGGATTCTATTCCTATAATTGCAATTACAGGTCAGGTACGCAGTGACCTTATTGGTCGTGATGTATTCCAAGAAGCTGATATTACAGGTGCTTGCGAGCCTTTTGTAAAGCATAGCTATCTTGTAAAGAAAACAGAGGATCTGCCAAGAATATTTAAAGAGGCATTCTACATAGCTACAACCGGTCGCCCAGGCCCTGTTCTTATAGATGTTCCAATTGATATTCAAACTAATAAAATAGAAGAATTTATTTATCCTGAAAAAGCAGAGATTACCGGCTATAAGCCTCGCACAGAGGGTCACGCAAAGCAGATTGAAAAGGCTTTAGAGCTAATTAAAAAATCATCTCGCCCAATTATTTGTGCAGGCGGTGGTGTGCTAACATCAGGTGCAAAGCTAAAGCTTGTTGAGTTTGCCACAAAAACAGGTATTCCTGTAGTTTCTACAATGATGGGTATTGGTGTAATGCCTTCAGAAAATAATCTATATTTAGGTATGTTAGGCTCACACGGTAAAGCTGTTGCAAATAAGGCAATTCACGAGGCAGATGTAATTTTAATTTGCGGTGCAAGAGTTGGTGACAGAGCTGTTGCGGCTCCTGACCAATTATCTGCAAATGCAGAAATTATACACATAGATATTGACCCTGCTGAAATCGGTAAAAATGTTGATGTTACAGTACCTATTGTTGGCGATATGGCTGTTGTAATTCAAAAGATGCTTGACAGCGTTGGTGATTATAGTGTACCAGAAGCTTGGGCAGACACAACAAATTGTTGGAAGCAGACCTTATTAAGAGAGGCTCCAACTTTTGAGGGCTGTGTAGAGCCAAGAAGCTTTATTTCTAAAATGTCTGAAATGATGCCTAATAAGTCAATTTTAGTTGCCGATGTTGGTCAAAACCAAATTTGGTGTGCTAATAACTTCCGTATTAAAGAGGGTAGATTCTTAACAACAGGCGGTATGGGTACTATGGGTTATTCTGTGCCTGCTGCTATGGGTGCAAAATTTGCAAGAAAAGACCGTGTTGTTGTTGCTGTATGTGGCGATGGTTCTTTCCAAATGAGTATGAACGAATTGGGTACTATCGCACAGAATCATCTAAATGTTAAAATTGTAATTATGCGTAACGACAAGCTGGGTATGGTTAGAGAACTACAGAAAAATCACTATAACTCACGCTATACAGCTACTAACCTTGATAGTGAAGCACCAGACTTTATGAAAATTGCAGAGGCATACAACATAGAGTCAGCCTATGCTACAACTAATGAAGAAGCTGAAATGTACGCTAAGAAAATGATAGAATCAGACAAAGCATTTGTTCTTGTTTGTAGAGTAAGCCCAGACGCACCGTCTGTATAACAGAAAGGGACCTATTTATGAAGCATACTATTTACATACTAGTTGAAAACCAGGCAGGTGTTCTTAGTAAAATTACAGGTCTGTTCTCCAGACGAGGATTTAACATAGAAAGCCTTGCAGTTGGTGTTACTACCGATATTAATGTATCAAGAATTACTATAGTTGCTGACGGTGACGAATATGTTGCCGAGCAAATTAAAAAACAGGTTAATAAGCTAATTCCTGTAATTGAAGTTAAAATTCTTAAAGAACACACATATATCAGCAGAGAGCTTGCACTTATTAAAGTAAAAAGCACAATGGGCAATCGTACAGAGATTATGAAAATTGCAGAGCTTATGCGTGCAAAGATTATTGATGTTAGTGTAAACACAATTACTTTAGAAATGGCTGATACCTTTGATAATATAGAAACACTTGCTAACCTATTAAAACCTTATGGTATTAAAGAAATGGTAAGAACAGGTACTGTTGCTATTGAAAAGGGTAGTATATCTAAATAATTGACATATTTATCATTTTGTTGTATTATTATAAGTAGCCACATTTTATGGCATAAGGAGGAGAATTACAATGGCAAAAATTTATTATCAGGAAGATTGTAACCTAAGTCTTCTACAGGACAAAACAGTAGCAATTATCGGTTACGGTAGCCAGGGTCACGCTCACGCATTAAACCTACACGAAAGTGGCGTTAACGTAATCGTTGGTCTATATGAGGGTTCAAAGAGCTGGGCTAGAGCTGAGAAGGCTGGTCTAAAGGTTATGACAGCTGCTGACGCTGCTAAGAATGCTGACATCATTATGATTCTTATTAATGATGAAAGACAGGCTGACCTATATAAGAACGATATCGAGCCAAACCTAACAGCAGGTAAAGCACTTGCTTTTGCACACGGCTTTAACATTCACTATCAGCAGATTATCCCACCAAAGGATGTTGACGTATTTATGATCGCTCCTAAGGGCCCTGGTCACACAGTAAGAAGTGAATATGTTGAGGGTAAGGGTGTTCCTTGTCTAATCGCTGTATATCAGGACGCTACAGGTAAGGCTACAGATATGGGTCTTGCTTATGCTGCTGGTATCGGTGGTAGCCGTGCAGGTGTACTAGAAACAACATTCCAGGCAGAAACAGAAACTGACCTATTTGGTGAGCAGGCTGTACTATGCGGTGGTGTAACAGCACTTATGAAGGCTGGTTTCGAGACACTAGTAGAGGCTGGTTATGCTCCAGAGAACGCTTACTTCGAGTGTATCCACGAGATGAAGCTAATCGTTGACCTAATCTACAGCGGTGGTTTCTCAAAGATGAGATATTCAATTTCTGATACAGCTGAGTTCGGCGACTACGAAACAGGTAAGCGTCTAATCACTGAGGAAACAAAGAAAGAGATGAAGAAGGTTCTAACAGAAATTCAGGACGGTACATTTGCTGCTAAATGGATTGCTGAAAACAAGAATGGTAGAGCTCACTTCAACTCAACAAGAAGAATCGAAGCTTCTCATCAGCTAGAGGCTGTTGGTGAGGAACTAAGAAAGATGTATTCTTGGGGTGGCGAGGACAAGTACGCTGACTAATTAAAGCGGTATTTGTACTATCTACATAGCTAATATAAAACATATATAATTGCTCCCACACAGATAACTGTGTGGGAGCTTTTTGCGTGTTTGTAAATTTGTACTATAAAAAATAATTTTAATATATACTGAAACCTATACAGTCACTAGCATCTTATAGGCAACATTTTCTCAGCACTTCTTCCCTCCCATAATAATTACTATAAACATATTTTAT
>JAXJTR010000117.1:0-3427 GCA_036309465.1 Acutalibacteraceae bacterium | reverse complement strand
GTATATGTACCACCTGTTGCATTTAGTGTAACAAAGCTTGAAAATGTCTTCTTAAATGTTAAACCATTTGAAGAGTTATTTACAGTCTTCTTATAACCTAGTAGTGTACCATGGTCGTTTAGCTTAATGTTATAAGTACCAGGCTGTAGAGCAATTGTACCTCTTAATCTACCTTTACCACAAGGTGTTAGCTTTAGGTTAATGTCACCTGTTACATAGTAACCGTCGGTTTTGATTGAAGGAGCTTCTGTTGGTGTTTCTGTTGGCTTTTCTGTTGGCTTTTCTGTTGGTGGTTCAGTAGGCTCTGTGTTGCCACAACCTGTACAAACACCATTTTCATAATTATGCTTACCTGTTGCAGGAATTGTTTCCTGTGCTTTAATTGTTTCACCACAAGAAGAACACTTAATTCCGTCCGTTAAGCCTGTTTCTTTACAGGTTGCAGATGTACCCTTAATTACTTCTTCAAAATGTGCAATTCCATTTGTGTTACTGTAAATGCTTTCACCCTTACAGTTTGTTGTATTATAAACCTTTAGTCCTTTTAGAACAGGGAAGCTATCCTTTGTAGAATCATTTGCATTTGTTGTAATGTCTTGACCCCAAATTTCAGGAATGAAGCTTGTTTCAGTATCAGTTTCTTCGTCATAAATATATTCTTCTTCTACTCCGTCCTGTAGTAACCAAGCAATTTCACCGCTTGCAAATTCTTCTGCTGTTTTTGCAATAGCATCTGTTCTTGTTGTTGCTTCGCTTTCAGCTAAATAATAGCAATTCACCACTTCACCGTAGCCATGTCCAATAAATTGGTCGCCATCTTCGCAAACAACATTTGCAAAGCAAAGGCTATTTGAAACTGTACCGTATGCAAGTTCACCTACAAGACCGCCTATATTATATCCGTTACCATTAACTGTAACGGTAGAATCAGCATAACAGTTACTGAAAGTTGTTCCTGCATAGCCTGCAAGTGCTCCTACATAGTTTTTACCACTAAAGTAGCTGTTTGTTAATTTTACATTTTTTATTGTGTTACCATAGTCACAACCTGCAAACATACCTACATAGCTATCATTAGGTGTGTTTATATATAGACCGGAAATTGTATGACCGTTACCGTCAAAAATACCCGTATATGGTGTATATCCGTCTGCATAACCTATAGGAGTCCACATTCTTGGGCTGTTACCACCAGTATATGTACCGTCTGAATTGAAAGTATATCCTGGGTTTACATCAATATCCGCTGTTAGCTTAACTTTTATATATGTATTATAATAACCGTTAACCTGCTTTGCAAACCAGTATAGCTGACCTACGTTGCTTATTTCGTAATAATCGTCATAGCTGTCTTCTGGTGTACCGTTATCATTTAATTTAGCTGGTTCATAAGCTGAACAAGTACCTGTTGAGCAGAAGCCTTCTTCGTTTGGTACGTGACCTTCACAACAAATTATAACTGATGCTTTGGCGTATGTATTGAAATAGAAGCAATCTGTGTAATCTTCATCACCATACATAACCTTTGCGTTTGATGTGTCAACATAAATGTCCTGTTCGCCTTCCATCACAACAGCCATACCCTCAAGTGTGTATCCCTTTGGAAGAGTAGTATCTACTGTAAATTTAGTTGTATCAAACTTGCTTTCATCTGTTATGTACTGATGCTCAGGAGTTATTGTTATATCATAAGGATAAATTGAATAATTTGCATTATATTCGATGTCTTCGCTGATTTCAGGAATAATGTAGTTATTCTTATCTCTACCTTCAATAACAACACCTTTTAGTCCTGATACTGTTGAATAGTCACCTACTCTATTTGATGGTGCGTAGGCAACTGCATTTTCGCAATTAATCTTTACATCATCACCACCGAAATAATAGTCGAAATACAAATTATCAACCTTAATTTCATTTGTACCGTCAAAGGTTTTGCCGATAACATACAAGCTTTCTACTTTTAATTCTCTCTTTTTAATTTCAAATTCTACAGAAACGGATTTTCCGCCCATTTTAAGAACTAAAACATATTCACCTGCATCGTCTATCGAGCCATAGGTTAAGTCACCGTTTTTATAGTGTTCAACATCAAAATTAGCACCCCAAATTTCACCCTCAAGTGTAGGTCCTTGGTAAATGTGGTCATATATTATATCATCTTCGCACTTTGTCCAATATAGACTACCTTCGTAACCGCAATCGTTACAGTGACCTGATATAATATTATTTTCTTCATCTGCTGTGAATGTAAAGTTATGGTTGTGAGCTTCTTCCTCTAGAACGCCACAGCATTCCCATTGACGACTATGTGTACCATAACCGTCATAACCGTTATCTATCCATTTGAAATTACCTGAGTGATTTTCAGGGTTTAAGTTTCCATAATATTTGTTACACTGGCTACAATATGCCTGACTTGTACAAGTTGCAGCCTTGCCGATGTTATGTGAACAGCTACCGATAAGTGCATTACAACAAGAATGATAATCTTTATGATATGAATTATCATAATATACACTATATGTTTCATCACTCTTATGGTTATTGGCATTTATTTTTCCGTAAGTTTCAGAACAATTTTTACATACAGCTAAATCAAGGCAGTTAGCTGGTGTTTTTGCTATATGCTCAGGTTTTGTTGGTGTAACTGTTCTGTTGTTTGTGTATATTTTTTCAGCAGAAGTTGAACAAGAGTCGTATCCATAGTAAACCTTTTTACCGCTAAACTGTGGTGAATCGTGTGTGCCTAATGTTTGATACCAAACTGTTTTGTCTGTACTGTTTAGCAGATATGCAACTTTACCTGATTTAAACTGCTCCATTGTAACTTCTTCTGCAGATGTTGATAAATTAGGTATACCAAAAACACCACCTATGCAAGAGCCCTCAAGATAGTAACAGTTAACAGAAGCATAGAAGCTATTGTTAAAGCCTACAATAGCACCTACAGCCTGAACAGCTTCTTCGGTATAATTTACATTACCTGTGTTATAGCAGTTTATAATTGGTGTTTGGTCGCCAAAGCCTAAAATACCACCAATGAAATCTTTACCGCTTACTTCACCTGTGTTGCTACAATAGTTTATTGTACTTTGTGTTAATATATTAAAGCCTACAATGCCACCTACATATTCTGATGTAGCAGTAACTTTACCTGAATTAGAACAATTTGCAATTATATTATCGTTGTATCCGGCTATACCACCGACATTGCTTGTACCGCTTACAGTAGCTGAGCTATGACAGTTTATTATTTGACCCTTATTTGAGCCTGTAATACCACCCACATACTGTGCACTGTTGAAGTACGAATTTTTAATGGTTAGGTTTTTTATTACGCCTTTTTCTGCTAATCGAGAAACAAAACCTACAAAATTATTAGAAGAATCATTATAATATAAGCCTGATATACTATAACCATTAC
>JAXJTR010000116.1:0-19259 GCA_036309465.1 Acutalibacteraceae bacterium | reverse complement strand
GTCTTGGTAAAGACGCTGCTATGATCATCTCAAGAATCAACGGCTTTACTTACTGCCAGACTGAGTTCGACTACGCTACAGGTGAGGTTAAGGTTGTAAACAAGATCGCTTACTCAGACGGTCCTCGCGCAAAAGTTAACTGCTCCGGCGCAGACGACGTACGTGAGGGTGTAGCAATCATGCACCTTGAGGGCGTTGCTATTATGCATCAGGAGGAAGTTGGCGTATCTATTACAGGTAACTCAACTAACCCAACTCGTTTCCAGCACCTAGTTGCAGGCACATACAAGAAGTGGGCTAACGAGAACAACTTTAAGTATTTCTCAGTTGCTTCAGGTGGCGGTACAGGTCGTACACTACACCCAGATAATATGGGTGCAGGCCCTGCTTCTTACGGTCTAACAGACTCAATGGGTCGTATGCACGGTGATGCTCAGTTTGCAGGTTCTTCTTCTGTTCCTGCTCACGTTGAGATGATGGGTCTAATCGGTATGGGTAACAACCCAATGGTTGGTGCTACAGTTGCTTGTGCAGTTGCAGTTTACGAGGCTACAAAATAATTTGAGAAATCCCTTTAAATAAGGATTTTTCAACATAATATAAAATTAAGGTCTTGAGGTTATATAACTTCAAGACCTGTTTTTTTACTGCTTCTTAAATTTTTTATAGAGTCGAAAACAAAAAACAATACCAAACCATAAAAACAAAGTGACTCTATTTATAAATGTCGAATAAGAAAAAATAGCATAAATAAAAAGAGTGTTCATAACTTAAATCCGTTATGAACACTCATACTGGTACTGCTGACTTGAACTATTTTAAATATATATCACAAATACATATTATGATTTTTCAGGGATACTAAAAAATAATTTAGCAAATCAAAGTTTAATGTCTGTATATTAGATATACGACAACCCTTTTATAAATACCTTAAAAGTTGTAATAGATAATTTCCTTCCATCATTTTTTTGTCACCAATGTCAAGTTGGCGTTTGCTAAATTGTTTAAAACCATTTCGCTCATAGAACTCTACAAGTTTAGGTTTATCTTCACACTCTATGTATACAATCTTGCCACCGATATTCATTTGAACTTCGCTCACCAGTTGTATAGCTATTTCTAATAATTCATCGCCTGTTATTAATTTATTATAACCATCAGAATAATTCTTTCCCAGTTGAGCTATTAATGGTGCTGAAATCCTATACACTTTCATATCCTCTTCATAGCTTGCAAATTTTTTCACTCGTTGCCTTAATTTACTACCAATGTTTTTTAATGGTATTGAAAAATTCTTATACGCAAGAGTAAAATAACCCACAAGCACAGGTTTATTACGATATGAAGCAAAAACTAAATGACTTCTTGAAATAGATTGTGAATCAAATAAAATCGCTTTATTTTTCAAAAAATATTCAACATCTTTGTTTAATGGTGATGAAAAAGAAGAGAGAATACTATTTACTCTCTCTTCTTCTAAATTTACTACTAACTCATTTAACGAAACAACCTTAAACCCTAAAAAACCTTTTTCTGACATTTACTCAAAAATCTCCTTGATTTTGTCGCCCTTAATTTTTTCAACTGGACGAGAAAATTTTACTTCATTCTTTCTACAAGATTTAGCGTGTTCCAATGCAGAAACAAGTTTACGACAATCGTTTTTACTCTTTATTTTAACATTCGTATATATACTACTTGTTGCCATTATTACACACTCCTTTTCGCTCAGTTAAGGGATATAACTATCCCTATAATATATTATATAAAATTTTACAAAAAAGTATACTGGTAAAATATACAAACAAAAAATTCACTTTGGTAAATTCTACACAAAATTTAGAGTTTTTAGTCAATGAGCTTATCACGACCAAAACACTATAAAAAACAAAAATATCTATAAGTAATTTTCGGATACTGTTTTTGCTTTTTATATACTTTTGGTTTTTAAGAAAATTGTATCAGTTGTTGTCTTTAAAAATTTAAACTCAAGCTGTAATAGCAAAGTAAACCCAGTAGTAATAGTTGTTTTTCTCGTAACAACCTACAGCCATGTGGGTATAACCCTTACCTGTTATAATATCGTTGTGACCAGGTGAGTTTTTCCATGAGTTTAATATAGCTTGAGGGTCACCTGAATAGCCAGCAAGACATTCACCGCTGAAAGATGAATATATGTTATACTCATCTAAAACTGTAAAGCAAAGTGTGCCATTTGGTCTTGTGTGGCTAAATAGTTGGCTTGCTTCAACTGCTCTTTTACCTGCAGCTTTCTGTAGATTAGTAGATACTGCAAGAGTTTTTAGACCAAGCTGCTTTCTGTATTGGTTAATAAGAGTTTCCATTTTTCTTTCGGCATTTTCTGTGTTTACTTTTACTGTAACATTACAGTATGCTGATTTACCGTTGCTAAGACGTACTGATATTGTAGCTGTTCCGTATTTTTTAGCTGTTACAACACCGTTAGAATTTACAGAAACTATCTCCGGACAGCTTGAGCTAAATGTCTTGTTTAGTGCAGCTGTGCCTGATGGAATAGATGTTTTTAATGTATATGTTTTTCCTTCCATAACATTAACTTCAGATTGAGCAAAAGAAACAGATGTAGCCATTGGCTTTACATTTACTGTACAGCTTGCTCTAACACCATTATTTAGCTCTACATATATTGTAGTTGTTCCAGCTTTAACTGCTGTCATTACTCCTCCACTCTTTTTAATAGTAGCTATTGAAGTGTTATTAGAGTAGAAATTTCTATAAATTGCCGCTGTACCACTAGGTATTGATGAATTAAAATCGAATGTTTCACCTACACCGATTGTTAAAGATGTTTTATTTAAAGTAACAGATGTAGCCATTGGATTAACAGTTACATTGCATGTTGCTTTTGCACCACTAGCAAGTGTAACTGTAATTGTTGCTGTACCTGATGCCTTTGCAGTAACCTTACATTTACCGTCAACAAGAGTTGCAGTTGCTACAGATGTATTGCTTGATGATACAGTTTTTTTGTAAGAAGCTGTATCACTTGGGATAGAAATAGATAGGCTATAGCTTTCACCAATACCCATAGTCATTTTTGTTTTACTTAGTGAAACAATATTTGCCACTGGTTTAACAGTAATAGTACAAGTAGCCTTTATACCGTTATCGGTAGTTGCTGTAATTGTTGCAGTGCCTGTTGCTTTAGCTGTAACTGTACCATTTGATGCAACAGTTGCTACCTTTGTATTGTTTGATGAATATGTAACCTTTACATTAGAACAATCACTAGATGGCACAAGTTTAAGTGTTTCTCCTACGCCAAGTGTTTCTGATGTTGTATTTAAAGATAACTTAGTTGGAGCCTCATCAAGAACAATCATTCCTGCAAGAACTTTTTGCCAAAAAGTAACCTCTGTAATATCAATTTCACCGTCACCATTTACGTCATAGGTTCTTATTGTTTCTGCATCTAACTCTACAAAACCTGCAATGCCCTTTTGTAGATGAGTAATATCTGTAATATCAAGATCTGCTGGTTTGCTTATTGCCTGTGCAGATACTACACCAAATGCAGATGTAAGCATTGTTGCTGTCAATATTGCTGACAAAGCTCTTTTAATTTTTTCATATCAAACTCTCTCCTTTTTCTCTGTACCTCTTATTAAGAGTCCTTTAAGATGTTAGCAAATACTAATTGGTATGTCAAGAATCGTAGTGTGTTTTATGAAATATTTACCAATTGATATATAAAAATAAAAATTTCTTATACTATTTGGATAATATGATAGTGGAATAAAATAAAAAACTCCGCTTAAAAATCTTCTTGAAATTTAAGCAGAGTTTTTAGTTATCAGTTTATACGTTTTTTAAATAAGATTAATCTTTATCAATTAAAATTATGCTTTAATTGCAAAGAAAACCCAGTAATAGTATCCGTCTTCTTCGTAGCAACCTGTTGCCATATGTGTGAAATCTGGGTCTGTTATAATATTGTTGTGACCACTGGAATTTTTCCACTGAGTTAATGTTGTTGCAGGGTCGCTGTAATATCCGGCTAAACATTCACCACTCTTTTTGTATGATATACCTAGCTCTTTAAGAACAGAGAAACAGTTTGTGCCATTAGGTCTTGTATGGCTGAAATACTGGCAAATTTCTTCAGCTCTTATATCTGCTGCCTCTTGTAAGCCAACAGTTACAGTAAGAGGCTTTAAGCCAAGTGACTGTCTATACTGGTTAATTAAAGCTTCCATTTCTCTTTCAGTAGCATCTAGGCTCTTCTTTACATATACAGTACAAGTTGCTGATGCACCGTTGTTAAGTTTTACAGTTATTTTTGCTGTACCTGCATTTTTAGCTGTTACAACTCCACTTGAGCTTACAGTTGCAACATTTGTATTACTTGATGAGAATGTTTTGTAATATGCAGCTGTACCTGATGGAATTGTAGCTTTTAATGTGTAAGTGTTACCTGTTTCTAGGTTTAGTGATTTTGCGTTAAGAGTAACAGATGTAGCCATAGCTTTTACTGTTACAGTACAAGTTGCAGTTTTACCATTGTTAAGCTTAACATAAATAGTAGTAGAACCAGGAGCAACAGCTTTCATAAGACCGCCACTCTTCTTGATAGTTGCTATAGCTGAATTATTAGTGTAAAAATATCTGTAATATGCTGCTGTGCCACTTGGGATTGATGAGTTGAAATCGAAAGTTTCACCTACGCCAAGTGTAATAGATGTTTTATTTAAAGTAACAGATGTAGCCATAGCCTTTACTGTTACAGTACAGCTTGCAGTTTTACCATTATTAAGCTTAACATAAACCGTAGTAGAACCAGGAGCAACAGCCTTTATAAGACCGCCACTTTTTTGAACAGTAGCTATAGCTGAATTGTTTGTGTAGTAATCTCTATAATATGCTGCTGTGCCACTTGGGATAGTTTCGTTAAGGTCGAAAGTTTCGCCTACACCAAGTGTAATAGCTGTTTTGTTTAAAGTAACAGATGTAGCCATATTTTTTACTGTTACAGTACAGCTTGCAGTTTTACCATTACTTAGCTTAACATAAACAGTAGTAGTACCAGAAGCAACAGCTTTTATAAGACCGCCACTTTTTTGAACAGTAGCTATAGCTGAATTGTTTGTGTAGTAATCTCTGTTATATGCCGCTGTGTCACTTGGAATAGTTTCGTTAAGGTCGAAAGTTTCACCTACGCCAAGTGTAATAGCTGTCTTATTCAAAGTAACAGAAGTCGCCATTTTTTTAACAGTAACCTTACAGGTTTCTTTTAGACCATTTTCTGTACTTGCTGTAATTATTATAGAGCCACTAGCCTTTGCTGTAACTGTACCATTTGATGAAACAGTAGCAATATTACTGTCAGATGATAGGTAAGAAACTTTTGCCTCTGATACGTCGGTAGTTCCTGTTAGTTTAAAAGTTTCACCTATACCCATTGTTGCATTTGTTACATTAAGTGAAAGTGTTGTAGGTTCATTTTCAGGGTCAATATATCCTGCAAGCACTCTTTGCCAATAGCTTACTTCTTTAATTGTAATTTCTCCGTCGCCATTTACATCAAATGTTTTAATAGTTTCTGCATCTAATTCTACAAGACCACAAATTCCTCTTTGAAGATGGGTAATATCGTTAATGCTAAGATTTTCCGGTCTGCTTATTGCTTGTGCAGATGTTACTGCAAATGTAGAAGTAATTAATGCAGAAGTAAGTAATGCTAATATAGATTTTTTTAACTGTTTCATTTTAAATTCTCCTTTTTCTCTTCTTTTTTTATTTCTTTATCTTTTCTTTATTTTATCTTATCTTTATCTTTTCTTTATCATCATTGTAACTGCATAACGCTATCTTACAGTATAAGTGTAACAAATATTCATTTGTTAGTCAATAAGTTTTGTGTTTTTTCTACATATACTTAATTCACGAAGATTGTATTATAAATGTGTATAAAATGTATATAGATTTTAGTATGCTAATACTATACTACGATATCAAGCTCACGTTTCACACAATTTTAAACGCTGTTTATGCAACTATTAATCACTGGATTTTATCTGTTTTACAATAAAGATTTGTATAAAAAAATTCCACTGTGTAGTCACAGTGGAATTTTAATACAAATTATTTTTTAGTTTTCGCCTTTACTTTTACGGTAGTTTTATTCTTGCTTAAATCCTCTTGCAGACTTTCTTTTGCTACCGATAGCATTAGTTTAATTCTGTTTTCCTGATTAACTCTAGTTGCACCTGGGTCATAGTCTATTGCAACTATATTTGCTTTTGGGTTGATTTCTTTAATTTTTCTAATCATACCCTTACCGCAAATGTGGTTAGGCAGGCAACCAAAAGGCTGTGTACACACTATGTTAGGGTATCCGCTTTCGGCAAGCTCCAGCATTTCGCTGGTTAATAGCCAACCCTCGCCCATTTTGTTACCTAAGCCAATAACACCATCTACTAAGCTTTTAAGATGACTATATGCCCCTGGTGGAGTAAAACCGTGTTTAGTTGCACATTCTATTATAAGGTGTTCCATTTTTTCAAGATAGTTGTAAGCTACTTTTAACACCTTGTATTTTGCAGAGCTACCGCCATACAATTCTATATCCTGTAAACGGTTATCAAGCTTAAACAAAGCAAAGCCCATTATGCCAGGCACGCAAACCTCACAGCCTTGGTCGTTTAGGAAAGCCTCAAGATTGTTATTGCCTAATGGTGCATACTTAACATAAATTTCACCAACTACACCAACCTTTACTTTTGGTACAATATTTCTTTCTATGTTAGAGAATGACTTTGCAATATCGTCAAGATTTTGCTTTTGTTGCTCCAGCTTAAAGCCTCTGCCCTCTTTATATTGACCAATAATATTCTCTATCCAGCTATCAACTAAAGCCATACTTTCGCCCTTGTTAACCTCGTAAGGCTTTGTTTGGTTGCTTAACAGCATAAGTGTGTCACCATATACCAACGCACCAATAATCTTTCTTGCCAGTGACAAAGATAGCTTAAAGCCTGGGTTACTTTCAAGACCTGAAATATTAAGAGAAATTACAGGTACAAACTCTAGCCCTGCCTTTTTTAACGCCTTTCTAAGCAAGTGGATATAGTTAGAAGCACGACAACCACCGCCTGTTTGAGTAATTAAAAGTGCAGTTTTGTGTAAATCGTATTTGCCACTTTGTAAAGCGTGTATAAACTGTCCAATAACCAACAATGCAGGGTAGCAAGTATCGTTATGCACATACTTTAGTCCCAACTGTGCAATTTCTGGGCCATCGGTTTCAAGAAGCTCGGTATTATAGCCGTATTCATCAAATACACGCTTCATAATTCTAAACTGAATTGAAGCCATCATTGGAATAAGAATTTTATATTCTTTTTTCATTTCTTTTGTAAACAGTAATCTACCTGTTTTATCGTATTTTAAAGTAGCCATAAAAATCTCCTATACCGTGCTGTTTATCTGTTAGCCTTGTCTTTTTGCTCTGCTATAGCAGCAAGCAGACTTCTTAATCTGATTTTTACAGCACCCAAATTGGTTATTTCGTCAATTTTTATTTGTGTATAAATTTTACCCTCAGATTCCAAGATATCACGAACTTCATCGGTGGTTATAGCATCAACACCACAACCAAACGAAACAAGCTGTACCAAATTCATATCAGGACATTTTGACAAATAATGTGCGGCAGAATATAGTCTTGCGTGGTAGGTCCACTGGTTAAGAACAGTAGTTTTATAGCTGTCTGCCTTGTCGCTAATAACGTCTTCTGAAATAATTGCAACATTAAAGCCTGAAATTAGCTTGTCGATACCCTTGTTAATTTCAGGGTCAACGTGGTATGGTCTGCCAGCAAGAACAATAATTTCTTTACCCTCTTGTCTGGCTTGCTCAATAATTGCTTCTCCACGAGCCTTTATTTTTTCCATATACTGGTCATATTCCATATATGCAAGCTTTGCGGCATTTTTAACTTCTCTTAATGTTATACCGTCAAAATACTGGCTTAGTGCCTGTAATACCTTTTTAGGGAAATCCTTTTTACGGTGAATACCAAGATAATCGTTAATAAAGGTAATCTTTTTAACATCTTTCATATTCGCCTTAATTACCTCTGAATAATAGGCAACAACAGGGCAGTTATAGTGGTTATCACTTTTACCCTCATCAAAATTGTATGATAAGCAAGGGTAAAAGATAGTATCTATGCCTTGGTCGATTAAAGCCTGTATATGACCGTGCATAAGCTTTGCAGGATAACAAACAGTATCTGAAGGAATAGTTTGCTGACCCTTAGCATACAGCTTTCTGTCGGAAACAGGAGAAACATAAACCTCAAAGCCAAGCTCTGTAAAGAAAGCATACCAGAAAGGTAACAGCTCAAACATATTTAAGCCGAAAGGTAAGCCGATTTTTCCACGGTTGCCTTGCTTTGGTTGATATTCCTGAAGAAGCTGTAGCTTATAGCTATATATATTTAATGTTTCGTCAGGTGATTTTTTAGTTATAGGTTTTTCGCAACGGTTACCGCCAATAAAGCGTCTACCGTCTGAAAATTTATTTACGGTTAATCTACAGTTATTATTACAGCCACCACAGTTAACAACCTTAATTTCGTGTGTAAAGTTGTTTAATTGTTCAGCGTTAATAAGTGTGCTTTTACCGTCTTTATATTTAGATTGTGCATAAAGTGCAGCACCATAAGCACCCATTAAGCCTGATATTGTTGGGCGTACAACCTGTACTCCCATTTCTTGCTCAAAGGCACGTAATACAGCATCGTTTAAGAATGTACCACCCTGTACAACTATTTTTGTACCAAGCTTTGCAGGGTCAGAAACTCTTATAACCTTGTAAAGGGCATTTTTAACTACACTTAAAGATAGACCTGCTGAAATATCCTCGATAGTTGCACCGTCTTTTTGTGCCTGTTTTACAGAGCTGTTCATAAATACAGTACAACGAGAACCAAGGTCTACAGGTTGTTTTGCAAACAAGCCAAGCTTTGAAAATTC
The DNA here is from genome assembly GCA_036309465.1 of Acutalibacteraceae bacterium. Taxonomy (GTDB): domain Bacteria; phylum Bacillota; class Clostridia; order Oscillospirales; family Acutalibacteraceae; genus CAG-964. The sequence continues at coordinate 10,236 of JAXJTR010000116.1, read as the reverse complement.
CTCTATATTATATCCCAGTGCATTTGCAAAGGTTTGCAAGAATGAGCCACAGCCTGATGAACAAGCCTCGTTAAGGAAAATATTATCAATAGCTTTGTTGTGTATTTCAAAGCACTTAATATCCTGACCACCAATGTCTATAACAAATTCAACATCTGGCATAAAGCTTTTAGCAGCTGTAAAGTGAGCCACTGTTTCAACTATACCGTGGTCAGCCATAAATGCGTTTTTAATAATTTCCTCACCATAGCCTGTTACAGCTGATGAAGCTATATTTATATTTGGGGCTTTTTTGTAAAGCTCTTGTAAAAACTCTTTAATTATTGGCACAGGGTTACCGCTGTTTGGCAGATATTTTGAGTCCAGCAGTTCTCTGTTTTCGCCCATAACAACAGCCTTAACAGTTGTAGAGCCTGCATCTATACCTATAAACACCTTACCCTTATAGCTTTTAAGGTCGCCTGTTTCTACAGTAGCCTTTGAATGACGATTTGCAAACTCCTCGTATTCCTTTTGGTTGTTAAATAAAGGTGGATTAAAGGCAAAATCACCACTACCGTGGTATTCTTGAATATCTTTTATTATCTTATCAAAAGAAACAGGATTTTCTGCACATAATGCCGCACCACAGGCAACGTAATATAGAGAGTTTTCTGGGCAGATACCCTTTGTGTTAAGAACCTTGTCGAAGCGTTTTCTTAACTGCTCCATAAAGGTTAAAGGTCCGCCTAGGTATACAACCTGACCCTCTATTTCTCTACCCTGTGCAAGTCCTGCAACTGTTTGGTTTACTACGGCGGCAAAAATACTTTCGGCTATATCGCTTTTTCTTGCACCCTGATTTAACAATGGCTGAATGTCTGTTTTTGCAAACACACCGCAACGAGATGCAATTGTATATATTTTTTCGCTTTCTGATGCAAGCTGGTTAAGATTTTCAATGGGCACATTAAGCAGTGTAGCCATTTGGTCGATAAATGCACCTGTGCCACCTGCACAAGAGCCATTCATTCTAACTTCCATACCACCTGTTAAAAATAGAATTTTAGCATCTTCTCCGCCTAATTCTATTACAACATCTGTACCCTCAATAAATGTATTAGTGGCAACACGAGTAGCATAAACCTCTTGCACAAAATCTATGTTACAAGCCTCAGCCAAACCCATACCTGCTGAGCCTGAAATAGCCAAAGGTGAATTATCGCACTGTGGCACAGCCTGTTTTGCCTTTGCAAGCACCTCGGCAATTTTCTGCTTTATCTGTGAATAATGACGCTCGTATGTGCTATATAAAATTTTATTATTATCATCTAAAACAACACATTTTACCGTAGTTGAACCTACGTCCAATCCTACTTTCATAACAAATCCTCCTTGATTTATTATTTGGGATTGATTAACAAAAAATAAGTAAATTAATTGTATATAACGCAATAAATCTATTTTTATTCAATCTCACACAACATTATATCACAGTATAAATTAAATTTAAAGAATAAATTTATTGATAGCCTGTTAATTTTTGAACAGATGTTATATTTGTTTTTATACAAATTGCAGTGTGTATGCTTATTAATATTTAACACCAAATTTTGGCCACAGTATAATTATTGTCACAAGCCTTGCATATTTATATATGAAAGGTTGATGATGTATGAAATTAAAAAGGTTTTTAATAAATGGTGCTTTCCTTACAGCAACAGCAATTGTTACACGAACACTAGGTATGATTTTCAGAATATATATGGGCAACACCATAGGTGCAGAAGCTATAGGCTTGTATCAGCTTATATTAACAGTATACTTTTTTGCAGTAACAGTTGTAACATCGGGTATGAGCCTTCTTGTTACAAGGCTGGTAACAGAAAATATGGCTTTAGGCAGAGATGAATGTGTAAAAAATATTGTAGGAAAATGTATAGCAGTAACAGTATGTGTAAGTGTTGTTGCAGGGGTTGTACTTTATATTTGGGGTGGCTCTATAGCTGGGCATATTTTACAGCACCAAGGGGCAACTCTTTCTATAAAGGTGCTTGCACCAAGCTTGCCCTTTATAGCAGTTTCAGCCTGTATAAGAGGATATTTTTGTGCTGTGCGACAGGTTATAAAAACAGCAGGGGAACAACTCTTAGAACAAATAACTGAAATTGGCGTTTTTGCCCTGTTGGTAGGAATTATGGCACCAAAGGGTATAGAATATGCTTGCTGTGCTGTTGCTGTTGGCACAACTGTTTCCGAAATTGTAACAGCTTTTTATTCATACATAATGTACAAATTTGATGTAAAAAAATTAGGCGATGGCGGTACAGCAAAAATAAAAAAGCCTCTTGCTTTTATTGCTTTGCCTGTAACATTAAGCTCTTGCCTTAGAAGTGGTTTAAGTATTATAGAAAATGCTACTATTCCCAACGGGTTGGAAAAATACGGGTATAGCTGGGAAAACGCTTTGTCAGAATACGGAATTGTTACAGGTATGGCAATGCCATTAATAGCTTTTCCCTCGGTTGTAATATTTTCTTTTGCCTCTATTATAATTCCTGAAATTAGCGAGGTTAAAGCAAGGGCAGAGAAAAAACAAATTCAACGAATAGCCTCTAATGTTATAAAAATAGTGCTTTTGTTTTCAATTCCTGTTGCTGTAATATTTGGATTTTTCGGTAAAGAAATCAGCCTTTTATTTTATAATGACAATCAAGTTGGAAAATATATATGTATGCTTGCTCCTTTAATTCCCTTAATTTACCTTGACAGTGTAGTTGATAGTATGCTAAAGGGATTAAACCAACAGGTATACTATTTGTCTTGTAATATAGCCGACTCGGTAACCAGAGTTATATTAGTTACTTGCCTTGTTCCAAGGTACGGAATTATGGGAGTTATTATAGTAATGTACGTAGGCTCCATATTAAATACAGGACTTTCTCTGTTAAGATTGATAAAGGTTGCAGAAATAAAAATAAAGGTGCTTGATTGGATTTTAGCACCTTTAATAATTACGGTATTAAGTTGTATGCTATTGCAAGGAGTTTTACAATAGCTATGCTATTTCTTTTTAACTACTCTTATCCAATAATGAGCTGTTAGGGTAAGACTTTGAGTATTTTCCAGCTTTTCACGATTTTCCTTTTTTATTCTCCATAAATGAGGAGTCATCATTAATAGGCTTTTCAGTTCATTATTGTTAAGTGTAAATGTAAATTGCTGTTGCTGTCGGCTTATTTCTGTAAAGTCATCGCTAAGGGTTGCAGGCTTTTTGTCTTGCTTGTAAACCTCGTTATAAATAATGTGTTTTAGCTCTATAAGATGGTTATTGCCTGCTATTACCTCTATTATATATCCTCCTTTTTTAAGAATACGACTGTATTCTTTTCCGGATATTAAAGAAAACATTGCTGTTATAAGGCTGGTGCTGTTGCTTTCTACAGGTAAACACCCTGCTGTTGCTACCGCCCAAAGAATAGATTTATCTCGGCTACAAGCCATTTTTACAGCGTCCTTTGATATATCTATTCCTAAACAGCTACATTCACCTGTAACAGCTTCAACAGCATTTTTTATGGCAATAGTGTAGTAGCCCTCTCCACAGCCAATATCCACTATTTGAGGATTACTAGCATTTTGTAGCAATGCTTTTGCTGTTTCGGTAACAGCGTTGCGTATCGGCATATAAATTCCGCTGTTTAGAAATTCTCGCCTTGCTACAAGCATTTCTTTAGTGTCGCCAGGGTGCAACGACTTTTTATTTTGTACAGGCAACAAATTTACATAGCCTTGCTTTGCTATATCAAAGCTGTGTCGTTTTTCACAGGCTATAGTTTTTTGGGTTTTAATAAGCTTACCGCCACAAATAGGGCATATCATTTTTAAATTGTTTATATTATCTTTATTCAAATTAATCACCACATTAATTATATAGCTTTTTTCATTTGCTGGCAATAAGAAATATTCTTGATAATTGTTATATAGAATGTTAAAATCTATAAAAAGGATAGGTGATACTATGTTTAAAACATATTTTAAAAGAACATCATCTGTTGTAACAGCTATTATTTGTACTGTTACTGTAGGCTGTGCAGATGTTAACATAGATAATTTAGACAATACCAACAAAGCTACAAAACCAAAGGGACTTAACATTCATATTATAGATGTTGGTCAAGGTGAAAGCACATTGCTTGAGTGTGACAACGAATATATGCTTATAGATTTTGGTGAATCAGACAAGGGCGATGATGTTCTGGAATACTTAAAAAAATATAATGTAGATAAACTGGAATATGCTGTTCTTACTCACCCTCATAGCGACCATTTTGGCGGTATGCAAGAGGTGCTACAGGGCGTTGATGTTGAAAATATTATAATTGGAGATGCCTATAGCACCACATACAAATGGGAACAGCTTGTTGATTATTTAATAGATGAGCACAAAGACAAGGTAATTTCTCCAAAAAGCTATGATACATTTAAAATAGGCGATTGCACCCTTACTGCTTATGTTCCTTATGATTATGAAGATAACCTTAATAACGCTTCTATAATGCTTAAAGCAAACTATAAGGGTATGAGAGCGTTACTTACAGGAGATGCTGAAAAATTGGCAGAAGAGCAAGCTATTGAAAACGGATTTGATGTTTCGGCAAATGTGCTTAGTGCCGGTCATCACGGTAGTAGCACAAGCACCTGTAAAACATTTTTTGAAAAAACAAATCCACAACTGGCACTTATAAGCTGTGGTAAAGATAACGACTATGGTCACCCACACCGTGAGATAACTACTCTGTTTAAAGAAAATAATGTACCATATTTTCGTACAGACCAACAGGGCAGTATAATAGTAAATATGCAGGATAATAAAATATCTGTATCAACAGAAAATGGCTATAAAAAAGAAATAACTATTGACAAAAAAAGAGTAAATACTCCCGACAGCCACTCAACCGACAAACAAGCGAAAAACTATATAGGTAATAAAAACACAAAAATTGTACACAAAAAAGACTGTTCTTCTATTAACAATATAAAAGAAGAAAACAAGGTGTTTTTTAGTAGTTATGGTTCAGCTTTGTCACAAGGGTATAAACTGTGTGCACGCTGTGACCAATACGAAAATTAAAGGGGATAACTAATGAAGCAAATAATAAAACTTTTAGGAAAATATAAAAAAGAAGCTATTTTAGGTCCACTATTTAAACTGTTAGAGGCTACCTTTGAGTTGCTTGTACCCTTAGCTGTGGCTTCTCTTATAGATACAGGTATAGGAAATAACGACAAAACCCACATAACAAAAATGTTTTTTATACTAGTTTTACTTGCTTTGGTAGGTCTTGCAAGCTCTGTAACAGCACAATATTTTGCTGCAAAGGCGGCTGTAGGTGTTGGCACAGGTTTAAGGTCGGCTTTGTTTAAAAAGATACAAAGTCTATCTTTTTCCGAACTGGACAACCTTGGGGCTTCTACAATGATTACAAGAATGACCAGCGACGTTAATCAGGTGCAAAACGGTGTAAACCTGTTTTTAAGACTTTTCTTGCGTTCTCCTTTTATAGTTTTTGGTGCTATGATTATGGCATTTACTATAGATGTTAAAAGTGCCTTGGTTTTTGTAGGAGCTATACCTGCATTGGCTATAGTAGTTTTTGCCATTATGCTTATTAGCATACCATTATACAAGCAGGTGCAAAATTTTCTTGATAAAGTAACTGCTAAAACAAGAGAAAACTTAACAGGTGTAAGAGTTATTAGAGCCTTTTGCCGAGAGGAGCAAGAGGTAAGTGAGTTTAAAGGAATTAACGAAGAGCTTACAGATGCACAAAAATATGTTGGCAAAATATCTGCACTTATGAACCCTGTAACATATATAATAATTAACATCGCAATAGTAATATTAATATATACAGGTGCAATACGAGTTGAGCAAGGACTAATTACACAGGGTGCTGTTGTTGCACTGTATAATTATATGTCTCAAATACTTGTAGAGCTTATTAAGCTGGCTAATCTTATTATAGTAATAACTAAATCAGTAGCCTGTGCAAACCGTACAGAAAGCATATTGGAAACAGAAAGCACCCTACAAAGTTTACCTCAGGATAAAATAGAAACAGAAAATTATATTGATTTTGTAAATGTAGCACTTACCTATAAAAACGCAGGAGAAGAAAGCCTTAGCGATATTACATTTGGTGTAAAAAAAGGAGAAACCATTGGTATAATCGGCGGTACAGGTTCGGGAAAATCCTCATTGGTAAATTTAATCCCTCATTTTTACGATTGCACCAAGGGTGGAGTTTACGTTGAAGGTCTTAATGTAAAATCCTATAACCCTGAACAGCTAAGAGATAAAATAGCCATTGTTTTGCAAAAAGCTGTTTTATTTAAGGGCACTATACGAGAAAATATACTATGGGGCAACGGTAACGCAACTGATAAGGATATTGAAAACGCTTTAAACCTTGCACAGGCAACAGATGTTGTGGCAAGCAAGGCAAATGGCTTAAACGAGGTTATAGAGCAAGGGGGTAAAAATCTTTCAGGCGGTCAGCGTCAACGACTTACTATTGCAAGAGCACTGGTTAAAAAGCCTGAAATTCTTATTCTTGATGACAGTGCCTCTGCACTTGACTATGCTACAGATGCAAAGCTAAGACAAGCCTTAAAAACCCTTAAAAACACAACTGTATTCATAGTATCACAGCGTACATCTTCTATAATGCACGCCGATAAAATAATTGTACTGGACGACGGTAAAATTGCAGGTATTGGCACACATACACAATTATTAAAAACCTGTGAGGAATATCAGGAAATTTATAATTCTCAAACAGACGGGCAGGTGAACAGCCAATGAAACAAAAAGATACTATAATAAAAGTGCTTAAATATGTTAAAGGATATAGAGGATATTTGGTGCTGTCTATTATATTGGCGGTAATATCTGTAGCCCTAACCCTTTATATACCCGTGCTAATAGGACAGGCTGTTGACTGTATAGTAGGTGTAGGCAATGTAGATTTTAAAAAAATTATCCCTATACTTATTACAGCAGGAATAGTTGCATTGGCTACAGCACTGGCACAATGGATTATGAACACCTGTAATAATAAAATAACCTATCATATTTCAAGAGATATAAGAAATCAAGCTATAGAAAAAATAGAACGCTTGCCTTTAAATTATCTAGATACTCACCCAAACGGTGACACTGTAAGCAGAGTTATTTCAGATGTTGACCAATTATCCGACGGTTTACTAATGGGCTTTACACAGCTTTTTACAGGTGTTGTAACTATTATAGGAACACTTGTGTTTATGCTGTTTGTTAACTGGGTAATAACACTGGTTGTAGTTTTAGTTACTCCTTTATCTTTATTTGTAGCTAAATTCATTGCATCAAAAACCTATAATCTATTTAAAACACAATCAGAAATCAGAGGTAAGCAAACTGCCTTTATTGAAGAGATGATAGAAAACCAAAAGGTAGTACAAGCCTATAATCATCAAGACGAAAACGAGGAAAAGTTTGATGAAATTAACAGCCAGCTACAGAAAAGCTCTTTAAAGGCTATATTTTTCTCATCTCTTACCAACCCTTGCACACGCTTTGTAAACAATCTTGTATATGCAGGTGTAGCACTTACAGGTGCTTTAATGGTTGTGTGGGGCAATATTACAGTAGGTAGCCTTACTTGCTTTTTAAGCTATGCAAACCAGTATACAAAGCCTTTTAACGAGATTTCCGGTGTAGTAACAGAACTACAAAACGCCCTAGCCTGTGCAGGCAGAGTTTTTGAATTGTTAGAGGAAGATGTTGAGGTTCCTGATAAAGAAAATCCTGTAGTGCTTAAAGATGTACAGGGTAATATAAATCTTGAAAATGTATGCTTTTCTTATATTAAAGAGAGAAAGCTTATAGAAAATTTAAACCTTTCAGTAAAACAAGGTCAGCGTGTAGCTATAGTAGGCCCTACAGGCTGTGGTAAAACTACCCTCATTAATTTGCTTATGCGTTTTTACGATACTGTAAGTGGTGACATAAAGGTTGATGGTTATGAAATAAAAGACATAACAAGAAAAAGCCTAAGACAAAATTACGGTATGGTGCTACAGGAAACTTGGTTAAAAGCTGGCACAATAAGAGATAACATTACAATGGGCAAACCTAATGCTACCGATGAAGAGGTAATAACCGCCGCTAAAAAATCCCACGCACACAGCTTTATAAAGCGTTTACCGCAAGGCTACAACACCATAATAGGTGAAGACGGAGGGGGACTTTCTCAAGGACAAAAACAGCTTTTGTGCATAACACGCATTATGCTTTGCTCCCCACCTATGCTTATTCTTGACGAAGCAACATCTTCTATTGATACAAGAACAGAAATGAAAATTCAGCAAGCCTTTAGCCAATTAATGCAAGGCAGAACCAGCTTTATTGTAGCCCACCGACTTTCCACCGTAAAAACAGCAGATATATTATTGGTAATGAAAGACGGTAACATAATAGAGCAAGGCACCCATAGCCAGCTTATGGAAAAGGGTGGCTTTTACAGCAATCTTTATAATAGCCAGTTTGCAAAATAATTTTATAAAAAACACCACACAAAGAACCTTAAATATCTTTGTGTGGTGTTTTTTTATATATTGGATTCATCTTTCAATTATCTTTTCAAATTAACACAACAATTTTTTAAATACTCAAAAAATTCCTCTGCATTTTTACTATCTTGCTTGTTTTTATTGATAGTTATAACAATATCTCTGCTACAAATCGGGTCGGTTATTTCTAGAAGTCGCACATTGTGATTGTCTATAGCACCCCAAGTAAACTCAGGCCAAAAGCCAACACCAAGGTTTGCAGATATCATATTTTTTACTACCTGTGGGTTATCGCTTTCAAAAATTATTTTTGGTTGTATTCCTGCTTGATTGCAAAATTTATCGCAAATATATCTAAATTGTCTTGAACCTAACAAACTTATAAAGCCCTCTTTTTCCATTTCTTTAAGGGTTATTGAAGTTTTATTCTCGTATTTTTTATTATTAGGCACTGCAATAAAAATTTTTTCAGTAAATATAAATTGGTTATGTATCTTTTTAGGGTTGCCTTTGTGAAAGCTTTTAGTGGTAATTTCTATATCAAAAATATCACTTTGGGTATTTTGTAAAAGCTGAAAATTTAGCTCTTTATGCTGGCTTTTATATTCGATAATAGCATTTGTTACAAGGTTAGATGCCGCCAACACATTAAGGTGTATTGTTTCGCTATTTAATTTAGCCATCGTTTGTAGCATTTCAGGTAGCTTGTCTAGCTGTTCAACAATAGGAGTTAGCTGTTCTTGTAAAAATTTTCCGTATTCTGTAAGTACAATATTTCTGCCCTTAGCTTCAAACAGTGGCACACCCAGACTTTTTTCAAAGCGATGTATAGCCTGTGAAAGTGCAGGCTGGGCAATATGCAGTTTTTCGGCACTGGCTGTTATATGCTGTGACTGTGCAACCTCTAAAAAATATTTTATTTGCGTTATTTCCATATTCTCACCTTTTTCATAATGTTTATGTTATGAATTATAGGTATATTATATATTAGACTTTATACATAGTCAATGATATAATAACAACAAGATAAAAACAAAGAAAACAAACGGAGGATTTTTACTATGCCCGAACTATTAGAAACAATAATGCTTATCTGCTTTGGTGCTTCTTGGCCAATATCTGTGTTAAAAAACGTAAAATCTAAAACAGCTAAATCTATGAGCCTGCAATTTATATTACTTATCATTTTCGGTTACCTTGCAGGTATAACAGCTAAAATTGTAACAGGACAAATTAACTTTGTACTAATAGTATACTTAATAAATTTAGCCTTTGTATCTGTTAACCTTGTAGTTTATTTTATTAATAAAAATTATGACAAACAGGCAGAAATACAAATGTGTAATTCTGCAAAGAATAATATTCCTGCACACGCTTAAATCCCTGTAATACAGGCAATGTTGTAACATTGTTATTAAACTTTATATCAGTTATTATTATAAATGTAGCCCCCAATACCATAAACATAAAAAACAACAGCAAACTTCTTTTACATTAAAGAGGTTTGCTGTTGTTTTTATTAAAGGAACTTATATCATTTACACCCTACTCATAATAAAAGCACCTACGTCTATATTTTCGGGGATTATTCCATACATACCTGTTATAGGGTCTTTAAACAATGGTATTTGGGGAGGAGCT
>JAXJTR010000115.1:0-2755 GCA_036309465.1 Acutalibacteraceae bacterium | reverse complement strand
TAAAAAACATACCGCCAAAAAATGCAGCAACAGCATAAACTACATAAGCAATAGGAGATGTAAAATATGCGTTAAGCTCTCGTTTTAAAATTGCAAACATTATTTTTGACCTCCTTTTGTAGCGGTTGCACCTGTAGAATTACTTGTAATTCTCAAGAATGCGTCCTCCAGTGACATTTCAGCATTTCTCATCATAACTATAGGGCAATTAATCTTTGCCATAGCGTTAAATACAGCTATGCGTATATCCTTATCTGGTTTAGACTCTACAAGATATTCACCAAAGCCTTCTGTAGTTGTCATAACCTTTCTTACTCTAGATACACCTTGTACTTCACGAAGAGCAGATAAAATAGTCGACTCGCTACCCTGAATATGTAACTGTATACGCTTAACACCTGTTAAGTTAGTTGTAATTGTGTTAGTGCTTTCATCTGCAACAAGCATACCGTTGTTAATAACTACAATACGGTCACAAACAGCCTGAATTTCTGACAATACGTGAGATGATAGAATAACTGTATGCTTTTTGCCTAAACCTCTTATAAGGTTACGCATTTCGATAATCTGCTTTGGGTCAAGACCAACTGTAGGCTCGTCAAGAATAATTACAGGTGGATTACCAATTAACGCCTGAGCCAAACCAACTCTTTGTCTGTAACCCTTTGATAAATTCTTGATAACTCTTCCGTATACATCTGCTATTTTTGTTACCTTGCAAATTTCAGCTAAGTGCTCTGCTTTAGGAAGTGTAACTTTTTTTAAATCATATACAAATTCAAGATATCTTTTAACTGTCATATCCTGATAAAGTGGTGGTAACTCTGGAAGATATCCTATTTTAGACTTAGCACCCTTAGGGTCATCTAAAATTTCGCACCCGTCAATAGTTACTGTACCAGATGTTGATGATAAATATCCGGTAATAATGTTCATAGTTGTTGATTTACCTGCACCGTTAGGTCCAAGAAAACCAAGAATTTCACCTTCAGCAACGGAAAAGCTAACATTATTAACAGCAAGCTTATCACCGTAACGCTTTACTAGGTTTTTAACCTCTACCATTTTGGTGGTCACTCCTTTTTATTTAATTTTAAAGACGATATGTCTTGTATGTATCCTGTTATTTTGTTAAAGCATATCATTTGTAATAGCATAAAATATCAGATACTTAACCAAGCATATTCTATATTATATACCTTGAACAAACCTTGAAAAATTTTAAAGATTTTTATATTTAAAATTTATATTAACGCAGTTTTAAATACGGTAAGATATAGATGTGTTTTGTGTTGTGATTTACACAATGAAAAATTGGTTGTTTAAAGTATCCTTGTGCAGATCACAGTCTTTTATTAATGAGTGTTTATATAAAAATCAAAAAAATTGTGTAAATTTAAAAATATTTCTGATTTATAGTTGACAAAGGAATAAATATATGTTATTATAATGAAGCTGTGAGGAACAGATACGCTGGTGTAGCTCAGTTGGTAGAGCAGCTGATTTGTAATCAGCAGGTCGGGGGTTCGAGTCCGTCCACCAGCTCCAAGGTTACTAACTATATGTTGGTAACCTTTTTTATTTTTTATATGTTTTTCTCGGCTCTATGTTAATAGGTCAGAAACTCAGAAATAAGCAAGTAGAAGGTGTTTAGTTTGGGCAAATTTGATTTTTATATGGATAATGTTAAAAAATCCTTTACAGAAAGACAATTAAAAATGTTGCCTTAAGATTTTTTTGATGCGTCTTATATTAGAGTTTTTAGGGAAGAGAATATTATATTAATAGAGAAAGTAATATATAAAAATAAGATTCATAAAGTAGCGGTTTTTGCCTATTCTTTTACAGATTGCAACTTTAAATTTGAAGCGGAAATCCCTGATGAATATACACCTTTGTATTTTATCTCTTTAAAAGGTAATGTAGGTGTGGTATGTAAGCATAAAAATGAAAAAGAGCCAAAAGCAATTGAGTGTGAAATTGATAAATGCAATGGTAAAATAATTAAAACAAGAAGCTTACCTTGCTCTGGCAATATTATGTTTAATAATAGAAATAATAATGAGATTTCTGAAAATTCTGCAGTTAAAAATCTAAGTGTTGATAAAACTAAAAATATAGCATCGTGGAATTTTAATGATAGGGAAATAACTGTAGAGTGTAACCAAAAAATTTTATATTTATCATATAGCGATTTTCAAGAAACAATACTTATGTTAAGTGAAAATGAAAATAGTGAAAAAAGTGCAGATTTATATAATTTAAACGGAACTTATAGATTGAATCTTAAAGTGCCTGCTGAATTTGAGATTTTAGAAATCCCCTGTAGCTTTTTGATTTCTGACATAGGACGAACATTAACATTGTGGTTGTATAATGAAAAGTTACATTTTTATGAGCTAAGATATATTATTGTACCTGATAATGGAGATTTAATATTTACAGGTGCTATAAGACTATAACTATAACTATAACTATTAATAGTTATTTTTGAAACTCCTTTATTTTCACAAAAAAGTTTAAGTATTGGGGATTGCTTTAATAATTTAATTATATTTGTTAATAGTAGATGATTTATTTATAAGCTATTTTAAAAAATGATAATAAAAAACAATCTATATTTATTCTGTAGAATGAATATAGATTGAATCATTATCGCTGAATTATTTATTTTTGTTTTAAACAAGGTAACAGTATTATATCTTGACATTATTTATTAATTTTGATATACTTAGATAGTTAGTTGGAGAGATGT
>JAXJTR010000114.1:0-27253 GCA_036309465.1 Acutalibacteraceae bacterium | reverse complement strand
AGGTTGAGGAGATTGCTAGAAAAAGAGCTTGCGAGCTTTTTGGTGCAGAACACGCTAACGTTCAGCCACACTCTGGTGCACAGGCTAATATGGCTGTTTATTTTGCTATGCTAAAGCCAGGTGATACTGTTATGGGTATGAACCTTAACGAGGGTGGTCACTTAACACACGGTTCACCTGTTAATATGTCAGGTAGCTATTTTAACTTTGTACCTTATGGTGTAGACCCTGAAACACATTATATCAACTACGATAAGGTGTTGGAAATTGCTAAGGAGTGCAAGCCTGCAATGATAGTTTGCGGTGCAAGTGCTTACCCAAGAGTTATTGATTTTAAAAAGTTTAGAGAGATTGCTGACGAGGTTGGTGCTTACCTAATGGTAGATATGGCACACATTGCTGGTTTAGTTGCAGCTGGTGTTCATCCTAACCCTGTTGAGTATGCTCATTTTGTTACAACAACAACACATAAAACATTAAGAGGTCCTCGTGGCGGTCTTATTCTTTGCAGAGAAGAACACGCTAAGCAGATAGACAAGGCTATTTTCCCAGGTACACAGGGTGGTCCTTTAATGCACACAATAGCTGCTAAGGCTGTTTGCTTTGGCGAGGCACTAAAGCCAGAGTTTAAGGCTTATGGTGAGCAGATTGTTAAAAACTGTAAGGCTCTTGCAGATGGCTTAAAGAATAGAGGTCATAAGCTTGTAAGTGGTGGCACAGACAATCACGTTATGCTTCTTGACCTAAGCGGTACAGAGCTTACAGGTAAAGAGCTAGAGCACAGACTGGACGAAGTATTTATCACAGTAAATAAGAATACTGTTCCTAACGAGCAACGCAGTCCATTTGTAACAAGTGGTATCCGTATTGGTACAGCTGCTGTAACTACAAGAGGTTTAGTAGAAGAGGATATGGATAAAATTGCAGAGTGCATTTCTCTTGTTATTAATGACTTCGAGGGTAATGCAGACGCTGTTCGTGCTATGGTTACAGAAATTTGCGATAAATACCCACTATATAAATGATTTAAGTAGTTAATTAAAAAGGCGAATGCGTTGTAAAATGCGTTTGCCTTTTCTTACCAATTGGGTGATGATATGAAAAATCCTTTGGCTGACAGAATAAGACCCCAAAGCCTTGACGATATAGTGGGGCAAAAGCATATAATTGATAAGGGCAAGCCATTAAGAAATATTATAGATAATAGCAGTGATATACCTAATATGATTTTTTATGGCCCGTCAGGTGTAGGCAAAAGCACATTGGCAAGCTATATTGCAAAGCGTACCAACAAGCTGTTAAGAAAGCTTAATGGCACAACAGCTTCTACATCAGATATCAAGGAGATAGTTGCAGAGCTTGACACCTTTGGAGGAATGAATGGCATTTTGCTCTATTTGGACGAAATACAGTATTTTAATAAAAAGCAACAACAAACATTGCTGGAATATTTAGAAAACGGTAGTATAACCCTTATAGCCTCTACTACGGAAAATCCTTATTTTTATGTATATAACGCTATTTTAAGTCGTTGTACAGTGTTTGAGTTTAAGTCAGTGCCGGTAGATGAAATTGAAAAGGCAGTGGCTCGTGGCTTTAATATTATGGCTGATGAGCTGGGGGAGAAGATAGAGGTATCAGCTGAAACCATAAAATATATAGCATCTGCCTGTGGTGGAGATGTACGCAAGGCTATTAACGCAGTAGAGCTTTGTACCCTTTCTACTTTACCCCAAAATGCTGTAAGAGCAATTACTCTAGACACAGCAACACAACTAACCCAACGCAGTGCTATGAAATACGACCGTGACGGTGACCAGCATTACGACCTTATGTCGGCTTTACAAAAGTCTATGCGTGGCTCAGATGCTAACGCTGGAGTGTATTATTTGGCACGATTGCTGTCAGCAGGAGATTTACCCTCTGTTTGCAGACGTTTGCTTGTATGTGCCTGTGAAGATGTAGGACTAGCTTATCCACAGATAATTCCTATAGTGAAAAGCTGTGTTGATATAGCACTACAGGTTGGATTGCCTGAAGCTAGAATACCCCTTGCTGATGCGGTTATTATGGTTTGTAATGCCCCTAAAAGTAATTCAGCCTATATGGCTATTAATGAGGCTATGGCAGACATAGAAAAGGGTATGGTAGGGGATATACCAAGACAGCTTCAAAATATGCACTACGACGGTGACGATGTAAAGATAAAGGGACAGTTTTATCTTTACCCCCACGATTATGAAAATCACTATGTTAAACAACAATATCTGCCGGATATACTCAAAGATAGAAAATATTATGAATATGGCGACAACAAAAACGAGCAAGCTTTTAAGGAATATTGGCGTAAAATAAAAGGGTGAATGTATAAATTTGCCTTAATTCCAATGTTGCTAATTCTGGAAATTGGAGGTATAAATTTGGAACACAAGGAGTATAATCGTATAATAGATGGTGGAAATACTGCAATTTTGTTTATTCACGGTATTATTGGTTCACCTAATTATTTTAATGATTTTATAACTTATATCCCTGATAATTGGTCTATTTCAAATATGCTACTTGATGGTCACGGACAAGGTATTGATGAATTTTCCAATACCTCTATGAAAAAATGGAAAAAACAGGTAAGCGAAAGAGTTGATAAATTATACCGAAATCATAAAAACATTATTATTATGAGTCATTCAATGGGCACTCTATTGGCAATTGAACAGGGAATTAAAAAACCAAACAAAGTAAAAGCCTTAATTCTTTTGGCATCTCCTTTAAGAGTTTTTGTTAAACCTAAAATGTTGGCAAATATATATGATGTTTTTAAAAAAAATATGTCTTATAATAACGAGGTTATTGTAGTAAAGAAAGCTTGCGGTATAAGGCTAGAAAAACGAATTTGGAGATATGTGAAATTATGTCCTCGCTATTTAGAGTTATTTGCAGAAATAAAAGCTACACGTAAAAAAATAAGTCAATTACAAATTCCTTGTTATGCTTTTCAATCATTAAAAGACGAGCTTGTTTCAATATCTTCTTGCAAGGTATTAAATACTAACAAAAATATAAATACAACTGTTTTGAAAAAATCAACACACTATTGCTATGGTAAAGATGATTTTAAGCTAATTGTTGATAGATTAAACGACCTTGTTGTTAGCTATAGCGATTAGGGTTTGTCAATAAAAGTGCGTAGGTTTATTTATTAAGATAAAAATTAAATGTTGCCCACAGCGTGATTTGTACTACGCTGTGGGCAATGTTTGATTATGTGCTTATATTTTTATACTATTTCATTTTTTTCTTAAAATTATAGTATTTTAAACCAGACTTAACAAATACGAAAATATATACAGCAAGAATTACTATATATATTGTTGCCATAATAAATTCATTATTTATAATGTTGACAATCAATTGAGGCACCACTATAGTACAAAAAATTATAAGTAATGGTAATAATCTTTTCTTAAAAACTCGTTCCAGCATTTCTAATTTTGAGTTTTCGTCGCAGAATATCTTTTCGTCACCGTTCATTTCAGATGCTGGTTTTCTAAAATAGGAGTAACCTACATAATCAAGTATATATTCCCAGCCACAGTCCTTGAACATCTGTATATATTCTTCTGTATTCTTTATATTATCTTTATTATAGTCTAACTGGTAAACAACATTATCGGGTTCGCATTTCTCAAAATGATATACGCAAAATCCATTAACCTTAACTAATTTCCAACCCTTCTGGTGCATTTTGCTTAAATATTCTTCTTCAGCTTCGTGATTAAATATTGTAAAGTATTTGAATTCTCTTTTTGTATTCATTATAAAATTTCCTCCTGAGCGTTTTTGTATAATCGTTTAATTCTCTTTAGTTCTAAGTTTAAAACTTCTAATCCTAAATCTGTTATTGAATAGATTTTCCTTTTATCTTCTTCGCCAACAAATTTAATTAGTTTGTCTTTTTCCATTTTTGAAAGGCTTCCGTACATAGTTCCCGGAGCAAGTCTAATTTCTCCCTCTGTCATTTTTTCTACCATTTGTACTATGCCATATCCGTGGTTAGATTTTTGTAGGCAGAGTAAAATATAAAAACTTGTTTCAGTCATAGGAACATATACTTTCCTAATGTGAGCGTCCATATTACGTCTCCTTTTTATGTTATCTTTAGTTCGATATATCGCAGTGCGTTGTATCGTTGTTCTTAGTATATAGCACTGCGATATATTTGTCAATAGTAATTTTTAAAAAATTTAATTTTGGTTATTTATAAAAAAATAAAGGTAACACCTTAAAAAACTTTATAATGGTGTTACCTTTATATTTGGTTTTTTCTGTTATATAGTCATTCTAGTACAATTTCCATTAGTATTTATTGATTATATTATAAGAAAATAGTTGAATTTAATAAATTAAAGGTGTACAATTAAATTAGCGTAAGGCTATCAACAGTATTAAGACAATACATTATAGCTATAGTGTGCTATTTGTAAAGTGTTGCCTTAACGCTGGGTAATTATTTTTTTGATTGGTGGTAATGTTAAAATGAGCAAAACTGTAATTGTTGAAACATCGGCTCGTCATATTCATGTAACACAGGAGGTACTGGAAACACTGTTTGGTGCAGGTGCTGTATTAACAAAGAAAAAAGATTTGTCACAGCCTGGTCAGTATGCTTGTGAAGAAAAGGTTACAGTTGTAGGTCCTAAGGGCGAATTTAAAATGACAATTCTTGGTCCTGTAAGAAAAGCTACTCAGGTAGAGCTTTCTTTATCAGATGCAAGAAAAATCGGTATTGTTGCACCTGTAAAGGAATCAGGAGATGTAGCAAATACACAGGGCTGTAAGTTAGTTGGTCCTGCTGGTGAGTGTGAGATTGCAGAGGGCGTTATAGCTGCAAAAAGACATATTCATCTTGACCCTGCAACAGCAGAGGAGTATGGTTTAGCTAATGGTCAAATAGTTTCATTAAAGGTTGGCAACAACGGTAGAAATTTGATGTTTGGTGATGTAGTTATTCGTGTTAACGAAAACTTTGCACCTGCAGCACATATAGATACAGACGAATCTAATGCAGCCGGCTTAACAGGTACTGTTGAGGGTGAAATTATAGTATAATTTAATAATTATTTGTATATTTATACATAATAATCAAAAAAACAAATCCCCCTGCTCATTTTTACAGCAGGGGGATATTTGCAAATAAATTATTCTGTCATATACATTATACCTAATGTATTAGGGCCACAGTGGCAAGAGATTGTACAGCCAGCACGAGCAACAAGAATTTCGTCAAAGTAATTTCTACTGTGCAATTGCTGAGATACCGCTTCTAAAATATCATCAGATAAGCCAGCGTGTATAATAACAGCACGCTTTTTGCTTATTGTTGGGTCAGCTAGCTTTTCAGTAACATACTGATTTAATACCTTTGAAAACTTTCCACGGTATTTTTTACCTACAGTCATACTTCCGTCTGCATTGTTTATCTCTATACAAGGCTTAATACCTAATAGGTTTGCGCCTAATACTGCAACAGTAGAGCAACGTCCACCAGCTCTTAAATAATCTAGCTTATCTACGATAAAGCTACCGTGTACTTTTGGTACAAGCTTTTTAACAGCTTCTGCAATTTCAGCAGCACCCATACCCTTTTCAAGCATTTCTACAGCCTCAAGTACAAGCATACCTGAGCCTGTTGATAGACAACAAGAGTCTACAGGATAAATGTTTCCAAGCTCTTGTGCAGCAAGCTTGCTTTGCTGATGAGAAGTAGATAATGCACCGCCAATGCTTATGTGTACTATTTCATAGCCTTCATCAATATATGGCTTAAATTTATCAATATATTCCTGCATATTTACAGCAGAGGTTTTTGGTAGCTTGCCTGTTTTTTCAAAGTATTCGTAAATCTCGTCAGGAGTAATATCAACTAAATCATCATAAGTTTTTTCTCCTAATGTTACGTGTAGTGGTGTTGTTATTATATTGTATTTTTCTAAAATTTCCTTAGGTAAATCACAGGTGCTGTCGGCACTTATAATAACTTTATTGCTCATAATATAACCTCTCAATGAAATAATTAAATTTTTTTTAAAATGTAGTTAATTTTGTAACAATTTTATTATATAATAGATTTATTAAAAATGCAAAGCATATTTCAAAGAAAGGAAGATTTATTATGATAAATAAAATTATATATGGCAATCCAATGAATACTGGTGCTGTTGTGGCAGATGTGCAAATAGGTGAGCTTAAATATTTGTCGCTGGCTGATAATAGTAAGGAAATTACCCTTACTGCTAATCTTGAAAATAGCGATGTAGTTTATGGCTTAGGCGAAGCTGTAAGAGGTATTAATAAGCGTGGTTGGAAATATATAAGCTTTTGTGCAGATGACCCTAATCACGTAGAAAATAAAGAGTCATTATACGGTGCACATAACTTTATTATGGTTTGTGGCGAAAGCAAAAAGTACGGTGTTTTTGTTGATTTCCCAGGTAAAGTTACTTTTGATATTGGCTATAGTCATTTAGATAAATTAACCATAACAGTTGACGGTACAGATGTTGCTGTTTATATTATAGAAGCTGACAGTGCTGTTGAAATTGTAAAGGAAATGCGTAAGCTTACAGGTAGAAGCTACATAGCACCTATGTGGGCATTTGGTTATCAGCAGTGTCGTTGGAGTTATATGAATGCTGACGAGGTTCGTGCAGTTGCAAAGGGCTACCGTGAAAATAATATGCCTATTGACGCTATTTATTTAGATATTGACTATATGGAGGATTACAAAGACTTTACTATTAACGAAAATAGCTTCCCTAATTTTAAAGGCTTTGTAGAAGAAATGAGGAAAGAGAATATTCGTCTTGTTCCTATTATAGATGCAGGTGTAAAAATTCAAGAGGGTTATGATGTGTATGAGGAAGGTGTAAAAAATAACTACTTCTGTAAAAATGCACAGAATGAAGACTTTATAGCTGCTGTATGGCCTGGATTAACTCATTTTCCTGATTTCTTTAAAGAAGATGCAAGTAAATGGTTTGGTAGTAAATATAAGGTGCTTACAGATATGGGTATAGAAGGCTTTTGGAACGATATGAACGAGCCAGCTATATTCTATACAAAGAAAAAGCTAGACGAGGCTTGGGAAAAGGTATTTGATTATAAAGACAAAAATCTTGATATTAACTCATTCTTTGAGTTTAGAGATTTATTCTCTAACCTATTAGATTACACAGAGTTCTATCATAATATAGACGGTAAAATGGTTAGACACGATAAGGTGCATAATCTATACGGTTATTATATGACAAAAAGTGCATCAGAAGCATTCGATGATATTATGCCTGATAAGCGTACACTTATGTACTCTCGTTCCTCTTATATTGGTATGCACCGTTATGGTGGAATTTGGACAGGCGATAATCAGTCTTGGTGGTCACATTTGCTTCTATCAATAAAGCAAATGCCATCACTTAATATGTGTGGCTTTATGTATGTTGGCTCTGATATCGGCGGTTTTGGTGCACACACTACAGAAGACCTAGTTTTACGTTGGACAGGCTTTGGCGTGTTTACACCACTAATGCGTAACCATTCAGCATTAGGTACTCGTATGCAGGAGTGTTATCAGTTTGATAATATAGATAAATTCAGAGATGTTCTACAGGTTCGTTACAGATTAGTACCTTATATTTACAGCGAATATATGAAAGCCTGCTTAAACGACGGTATGATGTTTAGACCAGTTGCCTTTGATTATGAAAACGATACCTTTGCAACACAGGTTGAAGACCAGCTTATGGTTGGTGACAGTATAATGATTGCTCCTGTTTATCAGCAAAACGCACTTGGCAGATATGTATATCTACCAGAGGATATGCTTTTTGTAAAGCTAAGTGGTGATAAAATAGTGTGCAAACAACCAATGATAAAGGGTCACCATTATATTGATGTAGCAATGAACGAAGTACCATTGTTTGTTAAAAAGGGTGCAGTATTGCCTTTGTGCCAGCCTGCTTTATCTGTTGAGGATTTAGATCGTAACAATTTACAGCTTATTGCTTATGGCGATAATGCTAAATTTGATATGTATATAGATGACGGTATGACAAAGCAGTATAGCGACAAAACAACAGAAATAAAGGTAACAGATAACACTGCAACTTCTGATAACCCTAATCTTCAATTGCTTGTACTATAAAGAGGTGATTTAATGGAAAAAATCTCGAAGAACGAATTTATAAAAGATAAAAAAACTCCTCTCAATAAACGTTATACATTAGGGGAAGAAATTTTTAACTCTGTATCTCACGGTGTAGGTGCATTACTTGCTATTGCAGGTACAGTAGTGCTTATTGTAATGTCTGCACTTTATACCGACCCTTGGGGTATTGTAAGTGGTTCAATTTATGGCGGTACACTTATTATACTTTATACTATGTCTACCTTGTATCACGCATTAACAAACGAAAAGGCAAAGTATGTAATGCGTATAATGGACCACGCAACTATATTTTTGCTTATTGCAGGTACCTATACACCAATAACACTATATTCTTTAAGAGGTACATTAGGCTGGGTGTTGTTTGGTTTTATTTGGGCTGCCGCTATATTGGGAATAGTTTTTAATTCAATAGATTTAGAGAAATACAAAAAAATTTCTCTTGTTTGTTATATAGTTATGGGTTGGGCTATAGTTGTAGCTATAGTGCCTCTTATTAAATCTTTGCCTGCAATTTCACTTATATTTTTGCTGGCTGGCGGATTAACATACTCTGTGGGTATTATATTTTATGCTATTAAAAAGATAAAATATTTCCATTCTGTATGGCACCTGTTTACAGTAGGTGGCAGTGTGTTACACTACTTTGCAATATTAACAGCGTTCTTGAATAAATAATGTATTAAAATTAAAAGCAACGGATATCTTCATAACAGGAGTATACCGTTGCTTTTTGTATAAAAAATATCCTTAATAATTTAACAGTTTTATATAAATATCCTTTGTGTTTTGGTAAAATATATGGTAAAATGAAATTATCGTTAAAAAGGTGGTTTAAGGTTAATGACAGATACACAGGGGATTATTATAAAGCTTATAGGCGGTTTTTACTATGTAGAGGTTAATGGCGAAATTATAGAGTGCAAAGCAAGAGGTTCTTTTAGAAAAAAAGGAATGTCGCCTGTAGTGGGTGACAGAGTTATTATAACAACTCCAAAAGAGGGTTACTCTGCTATTGAAGAAATTTTACCAAGAAAAAATAAAATAATTCGCCCTGCTATTGCTAATATAGATAAGCTTGTTATAGTTTCGTCTGTATGCCAGCCAACACCTAACCTTTTTATTATTGATAAAATGACAGCAACAGCTGTTAATAAGGGCATACAGCCCGTTATTGTTTTTTCTAAGGCAGACCTTGAATCTGCACAGGAATACCAAAAGGTATACGAAAATTCAGGAATAGAAACTATTGTATTTTCCTCAAAAACAGGAGAGGGAGCTCAGCAGGTTCGCAATTTGCTAAAAGATAGCATAGTTGCTTTTACAGGTAATTCGGGTGTTGGTAAATCTACCTTGCTTAATTACCTGTTTCCACAGCTAAATATAGAAACCGGCGACATTAGCAAAAAGCTTGGCAGAGGCAGACATACCACACGAAGTGTAGAGCTGTATAAAACAGACGGTGGATATGTTGCTGATACCCCCGGTTTTTCTACTGTCGATTTGGAAAGATACGAGCTTATTAATAAAGACGATTTAGTTTACTGTTTTCCGGAATTTCAAGAATATTATAATCAATGCAAATTCACCTCATGTGCCCATATATGCGAAAAGGGCTGTGCTATTATACAGGCTGTTAAAGATGGTAAAATAAATAAATCACGTCATAACAGCTATGTAGAAATGTACAATGAGGTAAAAGATATAAAGGAGTGGCAAAGAAAATGAGCAGATGTATAATTATTGGTGGTTCACCTGATCATAACCCTGAATTTATAAAAAGCAGAATACAGCCAAAGGATTTTGTAATTTGTGCTGATGGTGGCTATAATATTGCTATAGATAACAGCATAAAGTCAGACTGGCTTATTGGTGACTTTGACTCTGTTACAAAAATAGTTGAAGAAAAGGTAAAAAAGATAGTTTTACCAGCAGAAAAAGATTACACAGATA
Source organism: Acutalibacteraceae bacterium (assembly GCA_036309465.1). GTDB lineage: Bacteria > Bacillota > Clostridia > Oscillospirales > Acutalibacteraceae > CAG-964. The sequence continues at coordinate 17,079 of JAXJTR010000114.1, read as the reverse complement.
CTATGTACTGTGTAAAGTTTGCATTAAGAGAGGGTTTTAATGATTTAATTATTCTTGGTGCAACAGGTGGCAGAGCTGACCATACTTATGCTAACTATGCAGTGCTAAAGTATGTTTACAGCGTTGGTGCAAGAGCTGTGCTTGAGGACGAAAAATCTACCATTTTGTATACAGAAGATGAACTAACTCTAAATTGTAATGGTGCAACAGTATCAATATTACCTTTTGGCTGTAGTAAGGCTAATGTTAATTTAACAGGCTTTAAATATGGCAGTGATGATGTAGATGTTAAGTCTATTGATACAGTTGGCGTAAGCAATATTGCAAATAGCGAAACATCTGTTATTAGCGTTCAAGAGGGCGGAGTATTGGTGTTTGTAAGCTATAAATAAACATCATTAACTGTTAAGATGAGTGTCGCAGGCTATATATTCACATATTTTGCTCCAATCGGCAACTTGTAGCCAATTTGAAACATAGCTATCTCTGTCGTTTGTATACTGGCGGAAAAAAGCGTGCTCCCATAAATCTATAGCTACAATAGGGTCTACTATTGTTAGCGGAGGTGTGTGTTGTCGCTGTGTGTTTACTATTTGTAGTTTGCAACCTTTGTTACAGACTAGCCACGTGTATCCACAGCCAAAATTTATTGTTGCACTGGTTTGTAATGCTGATTTCATATTTTCAAAGTTTCCAAAAGAGTCTTTAATTTGTGTCATCAGTCTTGGGCTTGGCATTCTTCCCCCTGGGGTTATACTGTTAAAATATACATAATGATTGTATAGTCCACCTGCATAATTTTCTATATTACTTCGCAAAGCAGGAGGAAATGTATCGGCATAGGCAACTAATGCCTTTAAGCTCCAATCTTGATATTGGGGAAAATGTGATAATACCTCGTTTAGCTTGTCTACATAATTTTGCATAAGTACACTATGATGTGTGCGTAGCATTTCACCATCTATATATGGCTCTAAATCGTGGTAACCATAGCTTAGTGGTGGTAACTCAAAAGGATAATGTTCGTTCATAATTTAATCTCCCTTTCTTTTACTGGATAGTATCAAAAATAGGCAAGCTTTACTTTTTGATGCTACCTGTTCTTTAATTAATGCTTCTGTAGAATATATGCTTGTGCAAAACTATTTATTACAGTTGCGGGAATGTTTATATTATGAATAAAAATACATAAACAATGAATAAATCTAGAAATCTTCTTGACTTATACAGTGATATATGTATAATAATACATATATTAACTAAGGAGAATTAATATGAGTGTAAGTTTTACTAAAATAGAGGGTGGCGTATGTGCTGCCAAGGGTTTTTCAGCTAATGGTTTAAATTGCGGTATTAACCCTAATAAAGATAAAAACGACCTTTGTTTAGTATATAGCGATGTTATGTGTAATGCGGCGGCTGTATATACACAGAATAAGGTTAAGGGTGCACCTATTATTGTGACAAAGAAAAATCTTGAAAAATCCAATAATAAGGCACAGGCTGTTATAGCAAATTCTAAAAATGCCAACACCTGTAATGCAGACGGTGAGGAAAAGGCAGAAAAAATGTGTCAGCTTACAGCTGATGTATTAAAAATAAATCCACAAGAGGTTATAGTTGCTTCTACAGGCGTTATTGGTCAAGTATTACCTATAGAGCCTATTGAAAATTCTATTCAGGCACTTGCAGATGGTTTATCATACCAAGGCAACGAAAAAGCGGCAACTGCCATTATGACAACAGATACTGTTAAAAAAGAGGTTGCTGTGCAGTTTGCTCTTGGTGATAAAATTTGCACTGTTGGTGGTATGGCTAAGGGCAGTGGTATGATACACCCTAATATGGCTACTACATTAAATTTTGTTACAACAGACATAGCTATTTCTTCAAAGCTTTTGCAAAAAGCACTTAGCGAAATTGTTAAAATAACTTACAATTGTCTAAGTATTGACGGTGACACATCAACTAATGATATGGTTTCTGTTATGGCAAACGGTATGGCTGGTAACGAAGAAATTACAGAAGAAAACGAAGCCTACTTAATTTTTAAAGAAGCACTTTATCAGGTGCTTATGAATATGACAAAAATGCTTGCTAAAGACGGCGAGGGTGCAACAAGAATGATAGAGTGCACTTGTGCAGATGCTCCTGATTTAGATACAGCTATTATTGTAGCTAAAAGCGTTATTCGTTCACCTTTGTTGAAGTGTGCAATATTCGGCAGTGATGCCAACTGGGGCAGAATTTTATGTGCTATTGGCTATGCAGAAGCTGATTTTGACATCACTAAAGTTGATGTGGATATGCGTTCATCTAAGGGTACAATTGCAGTTTGTCGTAACGGTTCAGGAGTAGAATTTTCTGAGGACGAGGCAAAAACAATTTTGTTAGAGGACGAAATTTATATTGATATTAATCTTAATAGCGGTAATGCCATAGCTAAGGCTTGGGGTTGCGATTTAACTTATGATTATGTAAAAATAAACGGTGATTATCGTTCTTAATTATAAAGTATACAAAATCTCTGCTTTGAAGTAACAGGGCAGAGATTTGTTATTTTATTATGAAAATATAATAAATTATACTAAACTCTAATTAAAAACAAGAAAAAAGTTAATTAAATTTTAACGGTATCAGAGTATTGTGACAGAGCGTTAGCTTCCCTTGTGCAAAGGGAAGTGGCTTGCCAAAGGCGAGTCGGTGGGATTGTTTTCTAACAGAAAGTGTTGTAATTTAACTTGAAAAAGCTATGACAATCCCTCAGTCAGCTTCGCTGACAGCTCCCTTTACACAAGGGAGCCTTTACGCTGTATCATATTTTGTGTGTTATCCTATTTAACTTATCTATTCTGTTCTTGATTAAGTATTAGTATTATTAATAATCAAATGAGGTAAGTGTATGAAAACAGGACTTGTTTTAGAGGGCGGAGGAAAAAGAGGTATATACGTAGCAGGTGTGCTTGATGTGCTTTTAGAAAATAATATTGTTGTAGACGGTTTAATAGGTGCTTCGGCAGGTGCTGTAAATGGCTGTTCCTATGTTTCTAACCAGTACGAAAGAAATATACGTTATAATCTTCGATTTGCCAACGAAAAGAAATATATGAGTATATATTCACTTATAACAACAGGCAGTGTTGTGGGTACAGACTTTGCATATAATAAGCTACCTAATGAGCTTGATTTGTTTGATTATGAAGCCTTTGAGAAATCTCCCACAAAGTTTTATGCAACCTGTAGCAACCTAGAAACAGGTAAGGCTGAATATATACATTGCGACACTTTGCGTGGTAATAAAATGGATTATTTGCGAGCATCTGCTTCATTGCCTTATGTTTCTAAGGTTGTTGAAATAGATGGAAAAAAGTTGTTAGACGGTGGAATATGTGACAGTATTCCTTTAAAGGCTTTTCAAGATATGGGGTATAGTAAGAATATAGTTGTATTAACTCGCCCAAAGGGTTATATAAAAAAGCCTGAAAACAATATGTTGGCTAAGCTGTATTATAGTGATTATCCTGATTTTATCAAGGCAATGAAAATCAGATACGCTGTATATAACAGAACTTTGCAGTACATAGAAGAACAAGAAAAACTTGGTAATACATTGGTGCTAAGTCCAAGCAAGTATATAAAAATAAGCAGAATGGAGCAAAATAAAGATATTATTCAAGCAATGTATAATCTTGGTAAGAACGATGCGAACAAAATGCTACAGGAAATATCCTTATTTTTAAAATGATATCTATTTTGTATATAATTTGCTGTTTTTTTACATAAAAGTTGTTGAAAAAATTATCCTTTTAAAGTATAATGGCACTATGGATAAATCTGCTTATATTTTGATTTTATCCCTTGTTGGAATATATGCACTTAAATATCAAACGTGTGCTTTGTTTGATGTAATTTTAAGTGTAATATTTAGATAACAGGATTGCTTTAATACTTATATTATTTGGGTTAAACAGATAATTTTAAAAGGAGAATTATATGGAACAGGATAGCAACCGCTCATTGGATAATGAGCAGGAAGAAAAAATTAAAAAGCGTCAAGAAGAACGACGCAAAAAAAGACAACAGCAACGCAAGCAGGAGCAACAAAGAAATAAAATAATTTTAGCAGTAATAGCTGTTGCTATAATATTTTTGTTAGTTTTTGGTATATCCTCTTGTGCATCAAGTTGTAGCTCAGCCAATGTGGCAGAGGCAACCGAACCACCAACAGCTATGGCTACAAGACCACCAACACAGCCACCAACACAGCCACCTACAAGTCCTGAAATAAAGGATAACGGGGAAGATGGTTATTTAACCGAACAAGGTGTTTATGTGTGGGATAATAAGGGCTTTGAGCTTTTCTATGGCGACGAGGATATGGCTAAAACCTACGCTAACGCAGTATCTCATTACAGAGAACAGATTGGTAGTTCAATAAATGTTTATAATATGGTAGTTCCAACCCATATAGCTTTTGGTTTGCCAGACAGACTAGAGGCAACAGTTGGCAGTTATAGTCAGTTTGACTACATAAACAATATATACAAAAATATAACTGCTAATGTTAAAACAGTAGACGTTACCGAAAGCTTGGAAAATCATAAAACAGAGTATTGCTATTTTAACACCGACCACCACTGGACAGCACTAGGTGCATACTATGCTTATCAGGATTTTTGTAAAACAGCAGGAGAAAAGGCTGTAAATATAAATAATCTTTCTGCAAATGCTATAGAGGGCTTTGTAGGCTCTCTTTACACAGCAACAGGCTTAGAGGTTTTACAAAATAATCCCGATACAGTGCCTTACTACGATATGCCTGTAACATACACAGCACAGCTTATGCAGTCAGGTAGCAGTGAGTTAGAAGAAGTATATAGTATGTATTACGACATTGCATCAGCAGGCTCTAATACTTATGGTGTGTATATATGGGGTGATAATCCTGTTACTAAAATTGTAAATTCAGAGGGTAAAAATGGCAAGAAAATACTGGTTGTAAAGGACTCCTTTGGTAATGCCTTAGTACCATGGTTAGTTAATAACTATGACCAAGTACACGCTATTGATTTTAGATATTACGACGGTAATATTGCAAGCTATTGTGCAGAAAACGAAATTACAGATGTATTGATTTTAAACGGTGTAATGAGTTCAGCAAATGGATTTCAGCTTGACAATATGAGTAGTATATTCGGATAATAAAAGCAAACAGCACACAGCTAAGATTTAACTAGCTGTGTGCTGTTTTTATGGATAATATCTAATACAAAACAGCCATAAAAGCAGAATTTTATTTCTACTTTTATGGCTTAAATTTTTAGTTATTTAAAATTATTTAATTTGTGCAGTTGAGTGAAGCACAACATCGTGGTAACCACCCTCAACAATAGATGTTGAAGAAACAAGAGTAAGCTTAGCCTCGTTTTGTAGGTCTGGAATTGTCTTAACACCACAGTTACACATTGTGCTCTTAACCTTGTAAAGGCTTAGCTCTACATTATCGTGTAGCGAGCCTGCGTATGTTACATAAGAGTCTACACCCTCTTCAAAGCTTAGCTTGCCAGCACCGCCAAGGTCGTATCTCTGCCAGTTTCTTGCACGGCTTGAGCCTTCGCCCCAGTATTCTTTCATATAAATACCATTAACCATTACCTTTTCTGATGGGCTTTCGTCAAATCTTGCAAAATATCTGCCAAGCATTAAGAAATCCGCACCCATTGCTAAAGCAAGTGTCATATGATAGTCGTGAACAATACCACCGTCTGAACAAATTGGTACATAAATACCTGTTTCTTTGTAGTATTCATCTCTTGCAGCAGCAACCTCAATAAGAGCAGTTGCCTGACCTCTACCAATACCCTTTGTTTCACGAGTAATACAAATAGAGCCACCGCCAATACCAACCTTAATAAAGTCAGCACCAGCCTTTGCAAGGAACATAAAGCCATCTCTGTCTACTACATTACCAGCACCAATTTTTACAGTGTCACCGTAGTTTTCACGTACCCACTTAATTGTCTTTTCCTGCCAGCAAGTATAGCCCTCTGATGAGTCAATACATAAAACATCAGCACCAGCCTCGATTAATGCAGGGATTCTTTCTGTGTAGTCACGAGTGTTAATACCTGCACCTACTAAATATCTCTTTTTATCATCTAAAAGCTCAAGTGGATTTTCTTTATGAGAAGCATAGTCTTTTCTGAATACAAAGTACATCAGATTACCCTTTGCATCTACAATAGGAAGTGAGTTCAACTTATTAGCCCAAATTATATCATTAGCTTCTTTCAAAGTTGTTTCAGCTGGGGCTGTAACAAGCTTGTCTAAAGGTGTCATAAAGTTTTCAACCTTTTCGTTAAGCTCCATTCTTGATACACGATAGTCACGGCTTGAAACAATACCTAATAGCTTGCCTGTTGCAGTACCATCTTCTGTAATAGCAACAGTTGAAAAACCGTTAAGCTCTTTTAGTGCCAAAACATCAGCAAGTGTATTATCAGGTGTTAGGTTAGAAGCAGAAACAACAAAGCCTGCCTTATAGTTTTTAACTCTTGCAACCATAGCAGCCTCGGCTTCTATAGTTTGTGCACCGTATATAAATGACAAACCGCCCTCTTTTGCAAGTGCTATTGCAAGATTATCGTCTGAAACAGACTGCATAATAGCAGATACAAGTGGAATGTTCATTGTAATAGCAGGTTCTTCAACGCCCTTGCGATACTTTGTTAAAGCAGTTTTTAAAGATACATTTGAAGGAATGCAATCCTCTGATGTGTAGCCCGGAATCAGCAAATATTCGCTGAATGTATGGCTAGGTTCTTTGTAATAAAAAGCCATTAAAAAACTCCTCCTAAAAATCAAATATATAATTAGCTAATCATACTACCAAAAACAAGCTTTTGTCAAGTAGTGATAATATAATTATTGGTAGACAAATTAAAAAATATTTTACTAAACCTTTTTAACAAGGCGCTAAATTTTAAAACAATAATCAGTTGTCTTTTATTGTAGCATTATTACATAACATTGTCAATTGTAGGGTGGGTTAAATTGTTGAATACAGAAATTATTAAAAGTATGACGAAAAAATTAATTTTAAAATTGCAAAATCTTCTATATTGTGTTATCTTATATGTAAAGGTTGTATAAAAATCAACCGTATATTTTGTACACTGATACAGAATTTGTTGTTAAAGACGAATAATGATTTTTTAAATTATAAGAAATGAGGAGTTACAATGAAAAAACTGTTTGCAATGCTACTTATAGGTGCTATGGCCATTTCTATGGTTGCTTGTGGTAATAACAATAATACAACAACACCTGCCCCACAGCCTGCGGTTTCTTACGACCCTGTTGAATTAAACGATACAACAAGCGTTTTGTCTGAACCTGATAATATTGCTGATGGTATTACTCTTGAAAGATATGAGTATATTCACAGTGATGGTAAATATGTTACTCCTGTTTTAAAGAACGAAACAGGCGACGGTTGCGATATTATTATAAATATTAGATATAAGGATAAAAATGGTAATACTGTTGATGTTCAAGAGGATAAGCGTTACGGTGTGTCAAATGGGGAAGAGGTTGCTTTTTGCTTTAACCCTGTAAGAGGCTTTAATGACTATCACTTTACTGTAACGGTAGAGAAAAAAGGTGAGGTAATTTGTGCTGCTAAGGATATTGAAAGTAAGCTAGAGATTAAAGACATTGACACAGGTAAGGAAGTAGCTGTTACACTTACAAACAACAGTAAGTATGTTGCAGATATTCCTATGGCAGATGTACTATTCTTTAAAGAAGGCAAATTGGTTTACTCTGAGGCTGTTATGGTATGCGACGAGGATTACCAGCTTAAAGCAGGAAAATCTGCAACAGCTAAGATTAATGTTGCTACTGAATTTGATGATGCCAAGGTTTATATAGATGTTATGGCAAGTGCAAAATAATCCTTTAAAAATATAAATGTAAAGGTCCACCCTTTGATGCTATCAAGTGGTGGACCTTGTTTTTGTATTTAAGATAATAATTCCAGCAAGGCTTCAAAACTGCCCTTTTTACCATTGTAAGGGTAATCTTTGTTGTCGATAACACAATCTTCAACCAAATAACAGTCAATACCTGCTTGACTTGCTCCGTACATATCCTCTTTTAAGTCGTTGCCTATCATTAAACATTCCTGTGGCTCTACACCTAAACGTTTACATATTGATAGATAGTAGTTTATATGTGGCTTACAGTAGCTTTCGCTTTCATAAGAGGTAATTAAGTCGAAATCGCTTTTGTCAAGCCCAACCCACTGTAATCTTGAAATCTGTCCGTCAAGTGGGAAAATAGGGTTAGAAGCAAGTGCTACTTTTCTTCCGTATTTATGTGCTAAATCTACAACCTGTTTAGCTAGGGGATTATCCTTTGTGTTGCTTTTAGCGTTATTAAATTCTTTAGTGTAAAATGTATCTAAAACAGGGGTGATTTTATCTTTATCAAGCTTAGTAACAGCAATAAAGTTCTCCCAAAAAACCTCCATATTACTTTTGCTACCGTCGTTTGCCATCATAGCTTTGGTAGCATACCATATAGATTTAGTAAGTGACTGACCGTCTATTCCGTATGGAGCCATTACCAGAGCAAGCTGATAAAAATACCCTTGTGTAAATTCCTCCATATTCATTGGTAGTAAAGTACCGTCTAAATCGAATAATATAGCTTTATATTTCATAGTGTTTTCCTTTCTATAGGATAATTATTTTAAATATTTTTTTCGTTGCTAAGTTGTCTTTTTTCTAATTTAGCTATAGACTTAAACTCTAAGATAATCATAATAGCGGTGGTTGCCATAGCAAGTAAATCCGCAACAGGGCCGGCATAAAGTATTCCGTTAATTTGGAAAATAAGTGGTAGTATAAGCAATAATGGCATTAGGTATATAATCTGACGACTAAGGGATAAAAACGCACCTTTGCCCGGTTTACCAATAGATGTGAAAAATGTTGTTGTGATTGGTTGTATAAAGTTAAGAGCTGTAAACATTAAAAATATTCTGAAAAATTTAACACCAAACTCATAATATAAATCAGAACCAGAACCAAACCAAGATATAATTTCTCTTGGGAAAACTTGGAATAATACAGCAAACAGAACAGAAAGTGCACCGCCTGAAATTAAAGCTAGCTTATAAGTATCTTTAACTCTCTTATAGTTAGCGGCACCGTAATTGTAGCTTACAATAGGCTGTGTGCCCTGTGCTATACCTATAATTATAGAGAAGAATACTTGTGCAACCTTCATTACTATGCCGGCACAGGCAATAGGAGTTGATTCTCCGTAGATAGATAAAGCACCGTAATGTCTTAATGAATTATTAAGAACAATTTGAGTAGACATCATAGCAACCTGATTAATAAATGAACCCATACCTATTGATATTATTTTTATAGAGTGTTTCCATTTTAGTGAGAAATGTCTTAATTTAAGCTTTACTGTTCTAAACTGGAACATATAAGCTATAACCACTAAGCCTGAAACAGCTTGACCAATAACAGTAGCAAGTGCTGCACCAGCCATACCCATATCCATTCCCATAACAAAAATAGCATCAAGCACAGTGTTTATAACAGCACCAATAATGTTACAGCTCATTGCAATGTTAGGGCTACTGTCGGCTCTTATTATATTACTGCCACCTGTAGTTAATAACAGAAAAGGAAAACCAAAAGCGGTAATTCTTACATATTCCTCAGCATAAGGAAGAACGTCAGCAGGGGCACCAAAGCTAACAAGTAGCGGAGTAAGAAAAATCTGTGTTAACACGCATAATATTACACCACATACAGAAAGTAAGGTTATTGAGTTACCAATGTAATAGGCGGCTCTTATTTTTTTGCCCATACCCATTGCCAAATTAAAGCAAGATGCACCACCTATGCCAAACAGCAACGATAAAGCTATGCAAGAGGTTGTAAGAGGAAAGGCAATATTTGTGGCGGCGTTGCCAAGCTCGCCAACTGCTTGTCCTATAAATAATTGGTCTACTATATTGTATAGTGCACCAACAAGCATTGCCACTATACTTGGTATAGCAAATTTTAACATTAACCCCGATACAGGACCTTGAGCTAAAATATTAGATTTATTTGTTGCTTTCATATTGTTATCTCTCCGTTTCTATGTAATTAAAATATATAAAAACTTTTTTCATTTTTATCTTAGTTGTGTAATCAAACGTATTTCAAAATATTCCCAAAATACACCATTCTACAGTATATCACAATATTTTACATTCTACAATAATTTTTATTTTCTTATTTTAGAATACTATGTACCATATAAAATTTGATTTTGTGTAGCTTACTTTTTTTCTTTGATTTACTTGTCTATATATAGTTGTTATGATATAATTAGCCTATATTTGTAATGAAATATAAGAATATATTTCATAAAATTCTGTATGGAGGTGTTGTTGTGCTATCAGATATTGAAATTGCTCAGCAGGCTGAATTAAAGCCTATAGTTGGGGTTGCACACAAACTTGGTATTGAAGATGATGAATTAGAGTTTTACGGTAAGTATAAAGCAAAGCTAAGCGAAAGTCTTTTTGGTAGATTAAAAGACAAGGCGGACGGTAAGCTTATTTTGGTTACAGCTATTAACCCTACACCAGCAGGTGAGGGTAAAACTACAGTTACTGCAGGCTTAGGTGAAGCTATGGCTAAGATTGGTAAAAATGCTGTTATCGCATTAAGAGAACCATCTTTAGGCCCTGTATTCGGTATTAAAGGCGGTGCTGCTGGCGGTGGATATGCACAGGTATTACCAATGGAGGATATTAATCTTCATTTTACAGGCGATATGCACGCTATAACTTCTGCAAATAATCTACTTTGTGCTATGCTGGATAACCATATTCAGCAGGGTAACAGCTTAGGTATAGACCCACGTCAAATTTTATTTAAGCGTTGTCTTGATATGAATGACAGAGAGCTTAGAAGTATTATTGCTGGCTTAGGCGGTAGAGTAAATGGTGTACCAAGAGAAGACTCTTTCCAAATTACAGTAGCAAGCGAGGTTATGGCTATTCTATGTCTTGCGGCTGATATTACAGACCTAAAGGAAAGACTAGGCAGAATTTTAATAGCTTATAAATATGACGGTTCTCCTGTTTATGCAAAGGATATAAATGCACAGGGTGCTATGGCTACTTTACTAAAAGATGCAATAAAGCCAAACTTAGTGCAGACACTAGAGGGTACTCCTGCAATTATGCACGGTGGTCCTTTTGCTAATATTGCACATGGTTGTAACTCTGTTCGTGCTACAAGACTTGCACTAAAGCTTGGTGATTACTGTATTACAGAAGCAGGATTTGGCTCTGACCTTGGTGCTGAAAAATTCCTTGATATTAAGTGCAGATATGCAGGTATAGGACCAAGTGCAATTGTTATAGTTGCAACTTGTCGTGCATTAAAATACAATGGCGGTGTTCCAAAGGCAGAGGTTGGCAACGAGAATTTAGAAGCACTAAAATCAGGTATAGTAAACCTTGGTGTTCATATAGACAATATGAGAAAATTTGGTGTGCCTGTTGTTGTTGCTATTAATAAATTTATTACCGATTCAGAAGCAGAGCTTGAATATATTCGCACTTATTGTAACGAAAAGGGTGCAGATTTTGCCACAGCCGAGATGTTTGCAAAGGGTGGCGACGGTGGTAAAGACCTAGCCGAGAAGGTTGTAGCTGCTTGCGAAAAGGATAATAGCTTTAACCAGCTATACAGTTTGGATTTAACTGTACAGGAAAAGGTTAAAAAGCTTGCTAAAGAAATTTACCGTGCAGATGATGTTGTGTTTACTGCACAGGCACAAAAGGCTCTTGATAAAATAGCAGAGCTTGGCGGAAACAGCTTGCCTGTTTGTGTGGCTAAAACTCAGTATTCACTTTCTGACAATCCTGCATTACTGGGTGCACCAACAGGTCATACAATTACAGTAAAAGATGCAAAGCTTTCTAATGGTGCAGGCTTTGTAGTTATCTATACAGGAGATATTATGACAATGCCAGGACTACCTAAGGTTCCTGCTGCCGAGAGAATAGATGTTGACGAAAACGGTGTTATCTCCGGTTTGTTCTAATAATGGGTGATACTTTGAAAAAGGTTTACAATAGTCATTCATACGAGGATACTCTTAAAATTGGTGAAGAAATAGCAAAAAATCTAAAGGGTAACGAGGTTATAGCTATGTTTGGTGGTTTGGGTATGGGTAAAACAGCCCTTACCACAGGCATAGCTAAAGGGCTTGAATCAACTGATGATGTATCAAGCCCAACTTTTGCCCTAGTTAATGAATACCACGGAAAATGTAATATATATCATTTTGATATGTACCGCATAGCCACTTGGGACGATTTATATTCTATTGGATTTTTTGACTATTTAGATACTGGTGTTCTTGTAATTGAATGGAGTGAAAATATAGAAAACGCCTTGCCACAGGGGTATATAAGAGTTACCTTCGAAAAAGGCAATGAGGAAAACGAAAGAATATTAACAGTTGAGGAGTGTAAGTAAGTGGATATATTGGCAATGGAGTCATCGGCAACAGCCTCCTCTGTTTCTTATGTAAAAGACGAAAAAATCTTAGGACAGTATTATATAAACGCAGGACTTACACACAGTACAACCCTAATGCCTATGGTGCAGGGTATGCTGGAAAATGCTAAGCTTAGCCTAGATAATGTAGATTACTACGCTGTTTCAGTTGGTCCTGGTTCTTTTACAGGGTTGCGTATAGGCATATCAGCAATAAAGGGCATAGCATTGGCGAAAAATAAGCCTTGTGTTGCAGTTTCCACACTTGAGGCAATGGCTTATAATTATGTATATACAGATACTTTGGTTTGTGCAGTAATTGATGCACGCTGTAACCGATTTTTTAATGCAATATTCAAATGCAGTGCAGATGGCACTGTAGAAAGATTGTGTGAAGATAGAGCTTTAAGCTATGAAGAAATAGCACAGGAGCTAACATCAATTTATAGTAACGAGAAAATTGTATTGGTTGGCGACGGAGCAATTATGGCACAAAAGCTTATGGGTGATTTAGTGCCTAACCTAACAATAGCACCACCTCACTTAATGTATCAGCAAAGTAATGGTGTGGCTATGGTGGCACAAAATATGATAGAACAGGGTAAAGTGGTAACTTCTCAACAGTTATTACCTTCATATTTAAGCTTGCCACAGGCACAAAAAGAGTTACAAAAGAAATTGAGTAATAAATAAATATAAAAAGTAAGGAAGTGTTTGAAGTGATAGCACTAGCAGCAGATCATGGTGGATACGAATTAAAAGAGGCAATAAAACAGCATCTTGAAGCACAGGGAATAGAGGTAACAGACTTTGGTACATATAGTACAGAATCTGTAGATTATCCTATTTATGCGGAAAAAGCAGCTAGAGCAGTTGCAAATAAGGAGTGTACTCTTGGTATTATTTGTTGTGGTACAGGTATAGGCGTATCTATGGTAGCAAATAAGGTTAAGGGTGTAAGAGCTGCAGTTGTTACAAATGAGTTTTGTGCAGAGATGACACGTTGTCATAATGATGCAAATGTTTTATGTATGGGTGGCAGAGTAATAGACACAGATACTGCTGTTAAGCTTGCTGACATTTTCTTAAATACACCTTTTGAGGGTGGCAGACACATTAACAGAGTTTGTATGATTAAGGATATTGAAGAAAAAGAATAACTTTTAATGTAACACAGTACAATTATATATAGCAAAAATTGTACTGTGTTTGTTTATTTAAAAATTTAAGTATATAAAGGAGGATATGAGAAGTGAATAATCAAGTAACTATATTAGACCATCCGTTAATTCAGCATAAGTTGTCTTTTTTGCGTAGTAAGGATACAGGTAGTAAGCTGTTTAGAGAGTTGGTTTCAGAAATTTCTATGCTTATGTGCTACGAAGCTACAAGAGATTTGCCCTTACAGGATATAGAAGTAGAAACACCTGTTGCTACTACAAAAACAAAGGTACTTGCAGGTAGAAAAATGGCTTTTGTTCCAATACTTCGTGCAGGCTGTGGTATGCTTGATGCTATGTTGCAAATGGTTCCTGCTGCTAAGGTTGGACATATAGGTTTATACCGTGACGAAGAAAGCCACACACCAGTTGAATATTACAACAAGCTACCTGCCGATATTAAAGACAGAGATGTTTTTGTTCTTGACCCAATGCTTGCTACAGGCGGTTCAGCTGTAGATGCTATTTCTATTATTAAAAAGCATAATCCTAAAAGCATAAAGTTTTTATGTATTGTTGCCGCACCACAGGGCATTAAGGCTTTAACAGAGGCTCACCCTGATGTGCAGGTATTCTGTGCCGCAAAAGACCAAACATTAAACGAGTCTTGCTATATCGTTCCTGGTTTAGGTGATGCAGGTGACAGAATTTTTGGTACAAGATAATATTTTTAAGCTTTATCTTAAATGTTGCGTAAAAATAACTAAAGTTTAGGTCAAGCCTTTTCAAAGGCTTGCGGTTCAAAGGCAGAGCCTTTGTGGGATTTTAAAGGGGAAACCCTTTAACGAAAAAATAATCAAAAACTTTTCCAAACATTTATTATGTAGCCTATTTTTATAAGAATAAAAACCTCCACTGCCTTTTGTCTATAATTGGCGGTGGAGGATATTATTTTGCACTCTATTTATATCTTCTATATTCATAGGTGAATAATCTGTAATGGTTAATTTTTCAGATAGATATACTTCTAAATCTCTTAATGTAATCAAATTTTCTTTTTGTATTTTAGTAAGCTGTTTTATTTGGTACTCTAGCTTACTTGCTAAAGAACGATTTTCACCAGTCCATACCATTTCTAATTTTATAGGTGTATGATTAAGGGTATATTTTGCACATTGCTTACTTTTAGTAAAATGCTGGTTCATTCGTTTTTCTAAATTAACCGTTATACCTGTGTATATAGAATTATCTTTACATCTTAGCATATATATGTAATACATATTGGCTCCTTAGTTTATGGGAGTATTTTTTTTAATTATATCAAATAACCAATCTTTTTACAAATATTCTTCATATCCTACAAATTTAGTTAGATATGGAATATACCTATTGACTATTATTAAGATATAGTAGTATTATTATTTTGTGTATTATTTAGATACATAGAGATATTTAAAGAAGAGGTGTGTATATGGCACAAACAATGGCTTATAAATGTCCAAGCTGTGGTGGAGAGCTGGAATTTGAATCTCAATCTCAGCAAATGGCGTGCCCTTATTGTGGTAATAAATATGATGTAGAATCATTAAAAAAATATGATGAAATATTAAATCAGCAGGAAGCTGATGATATGAAGTGGGACGAAAATGCCGGTAAAAGCTGGGCAGAGGGAGAACTGGACAATATGTCTGTTTATATCTGTAATGGTTGCGGTGCCGAAATAGTAACTGATGACGCCACAACAGGTGCTACATTTTGTCCATACTGCAATAGTCCTGTTGTTTTGTCAGGAAAATTCAGCGGTGCTTTAAAGCCAGACTTAGTTATTCCTTTTGCACTGGATAAGGCCGCTGCTATATCTGCTCTTGAAAAGCACTTAAAGGGTAAAAAATTACTCCCAAAAGCATTTAAAGAGCAAAACCATATTGAAGAGGTTAAGGGTGTTTATGTTCCTTTTTGGCTGTTTGATACCGATTCCCACGGTACTGTAAATTACGAGGGTAAAAAGGTTCGCAGCTGGCGAAGAGGTAATTACCGTTATACAGAAACAAGCCACTATGCAATTTTTAGACAAGGTAGCGTGGCTTTCCAAGGTGTGCCTGTTGACGGTTCTTCAAAAATGCCTGACGACCTTATGGAGTCTGTAGAGCCTTTTGATTTAAGTAAGGCAGTGGATTTTCAAACAGCTTATTTATCAGGTTACTTGGCTGATAAATATGATGTAACAGCAGAGGAAAGTGTATCTCGTGCTAATAAGCGTATAAAACAAAGTACAGAAGATGCTTTTAGAAGTACAGTTACAGGATTTAGCACCGTTGTTACAAAAAGCAGTAGTGTGCACTTCTCAAATAGTAGATATAAATACGCTTTGTATCCTGTGTGGATTTTAAATACCACATGGAATGGTCAAAGATATTTGTTTGCTATGAATGGTCAAACAGGTAAATTTGTAGGTAATTTGCCTATGGATAAAGGTGCTTATTGGCGTTGGTTTGGACTATCAGCAGGCATTGCCGGAGTTGTTAGCTTTATATTATTAACTTTAGGTACTTTACTATAAGGAGGTTACTGCAATGAAGAAAATTATTAATTTATTTTTAGTTTTTGCTATATGTCTTCTTTCAGTAACAACTGCTTTTGCCGCAGGTAGCAAATATGTTTATGACGATGGCTCTATGCTTCCTGAAGATGTAGAGAGTGTGCTTAACCAAGTAGCAAGAACATTTTACAAAGATTACGGTATTGAAGTATTTATTGCCACAAATAGAGGCATTGATGAAAAATACGCAGAGCATAAATTTGATAGAGAAAACTCCACTGATGATGGTATGATGTTGGCTGTAAATAGCAAAGACGGTGAAGCGTATATTTACACATCAGGCAGAATGGACGGTTTGCTTTCAGACAGTGACCTTAATAAATTACATAAAGCATACGAAAACGAGGAAAGCCCATCAGCAGGTATGACTGAGTTTTTAGCAAAACTAAGTAAAATACTTGAAAGCAAAAATGTAAAAAAAATACCATCAGAACGCCAAAAACCAAGATTAGTAGATGACGCCGACCTTTTAACTACCAGTGAAGAGGAAAGATTGTTGGATAAGCTTGACGAAATAAGCGAAAGACAACAATGTGATGTTGCAGTTGTTACAGTAAATTCTACAAACGGTAAAACTCCACAGGCATTTGCAGATGATTACTACGACTATAACGGTTATGGTATGGGCGAGGGTGATGACGGTGTAATGCTTGTTATAAGTATGGAGGAACGTGACTGGTATGTAACAACCTACGGATTTGGCATAAAAGCCTGTACAGATTATGGT
>JAXJTR010000113.1:0-2313 GCA_036309465.1 Acutalibacteraceae bacterium | reverse complement strand
TATTTATAGTATATGTGGTGTTATTTTTACAAGTCTTAGGGGTATCAATATTAAAATTCATAGAGGTGTCAATATTAGAAGTCTCACAATTACTGGTAATTAAATTTGTAGAAGTGTCGTTTTTACAAGTCTGATAGGTTGCACTGTTTGACATTTTAGAGGTGCTTTTTTTAAAAGTCTGATTATCACACGCTGTTTCTTGGGTGTTATTATCAGTAAAAAATATTTTAGATGTTCTGCCGTGTCCGCAACGCACAATTTTAATAAGACCATTTGTAACCAGCGATTTAAACATTGCTATAACTTTCTTTTTACCCATATTAAATATCTCAGCAATTTTGCTCTGTTTATAAGAAACAAATACCTGGTTATTTTCAATCCAATTATTAATTTGGGATTTTTCTGTTTTACTTTTAAGAAGGGCGTACAGCACCAGTTCTGCTATACTTAATTTATTAAGTATGGCATTAGAACAGTCCTTTGGTATCTTTATAAACGAGCTTTTAGCAAGTGTATTGTTAACATATATTCTTGCTGGTTTACCCTGACCTTGTTTTATTCTTGTAATTAAACTATGCTGTTCCAAATCCTTAAATACAGCAACTACTTTGCCAATACTGATATTCAATAATTCAGAGGCTTCTTGTTGAGTGCAAATAACATAGGGTTCGTTATTTTTATCAAGTATATGCTTTTTTATAGACAAAGAATGTCTGTCTAAAAGGAAAGCGTACAGATATTTTGCCTCAATTGAAAGCTCGTTATATTTATAAAGCAATGTATTTGGTAATTTAATGAATTTTGTAGTTGCTGATGTCATTTTAATAACCTCTTTCTTTTTCAAAATAAAAAAGCTATGCAGGTTTGTGACTTGCATAGCTTTTAGTACTTAGTGAATTAAAAAAATTCCTCTGATAAGGATTTTTTATTTGTAGTTGTATTCTTTTGAATTGGTATATCTGATTCGATATTATTGTAATATTTTTCTTTTATAGCGTTCATTAATTTATCTCTTGTGGTATAATGAACTTCTTTTAATGTATTTATGTTCATTTCATATTTATCTTCGTTTAGATTAATCCCCCAGTAAGGGTATCTTCTAAACTTTGCTTTGAACGGTGCCATACCTGTTTTGTTGAATACAAAATTGTATTTTGGCATACGTTTAATTTCGTCCTCTGACATCAAAGGTTTACCGTGCATTTGATAGCTTGTACTGTTACTTCGTTTTGCTCCCTTTGATATTGAGCCAACCTGTACAGTTTGTTGCCCAAGCATTTGTGACAAGTCCTTAGCTGTGGATGATAGCGGTGTTAATCCGCCAAATAAAACATTCTGACAATTTTCTTGAATAATCTTAGACTCTTCCTTGCCATAGTTTTTATCTAACTGAGCAAGAGATTGTAACATTGGAACTTGCAGTATTCCTCTACTTCTACCGGCGGAGAACATTTGGGAGGCTGATTCTATCTTAGGAATTGTACCCACCTCATCTAAGAAAAAATATGTACGCTTACCAAGTCTATTTTCGTGACTGTTAGCATATTCGATACATTCGTTATAAAACTGATTTACAAACAGAGATACCATAAAGTGCTTTGTTGTATCATTTTCAGGAAATACCAAAAACACACTGGTTTGGTTTTGACAGTAATATTCCGCATCTACCTTTGAGTCAAAACAAATAATCTGCTCAAGCTCAGAGTCTATGAATGAAAGCAAACGACTCATAGCAGTTGTCATAACACTTGACATCTGCTGTTGCGGAGCAGATAAAGCAGAGCCTGCAAACCACTTTGCTTTGTGGTTTGCAGGCAACATTTTCATTAATTGTTGAAAATAGTTCTTAGGCTTATGTTGCTTGTCGTCTGTTACTGTTGTAGGGTCAATTTCCATAAGCTCATTGATTAGTTTAAATACACTTACTATATGCCTTTCGTTGTTTTCACACAATTCAGATACAAGTAAAATAACTGATGTAATAAGACCCTCGGCTGCATCGTAAAAGTATGCGTTTTGACCGCCACGATTTTCAAATCCTCTTCCATTAATTATTGTTTTTGATATAATTTTTGCATATCGTTCTGCTCTGGCTTGATATGAAATGTTTTTTTGTGTTGTGGTACATATCCATATATTTATTTGTGAGCTGGAGCAAATTATAATTGTGGGATTTTAAAGCATTACGCAAGTCAATTATATAGCTTGTGTAACCGTAATATTTTTCTGAAACTAACGCATAATCACGAAAAACATCACCTTTGGTGTCGGTTGTAAAAAAGCTCATACCTGTTGCACAGCAATATTCTAAGT
>JAXJTR010000112.1:0-3995 GCA_036309465.1 Acutalibacteraceae bacterium | reverse complement strand
TTGCTATGTCATTGGTTTTGTTATATAATGTTTAGTGAAATAAATTTATATAGAAATGAGGTTTAAATTATGAAAACGAAAAAAATAATATGTGTAATTCTTTCTGTGTTATGCTTGCTGTTAACTCAAATGCTTACAGTGTCTGCAAACACCTATTCGGAATATGACGGAAAACGAATTATTAACATCACTGAAGAAGAACTCTTTAATGCACTTTGGGAATACGAACTTTATGTATCTGTTCCAGATGAAGAGTTAGAAACAGGAGATACAGTAGTTGCCTCAATAACATATTATGAATTAAATGAATTTTTAAGTGATTATGAGCCAATTAATCGTGATGTTACTGTAAGTGATGTTTCAAATGACTTTTCAGAATGGCTTGAAGATAAATATTCTAAAGCAGGAACAACCATTGAAAAGGACGAAAACAATAACTATTACGAATACAATGTAGATAACCCAGATGAGAAATTTTATTATAGTTACGATGAAGCAACCGACCAATATGTTTGCAAAGATAATAGTGGAAAAATTATGAAAACTTATGCCAAGTATCATTACGAAGGCGAAGATTTAACCTACTCTGAAGCCGACAGTAGTAGCTCATCGGCGGAACAGTCTAATGTCGGTGATTATAACGAAAGTTACAGTTCAGCTTCTTCTGGTTCTTCTTCGAGTTCGGTTTCTTACGCTGAAGCTGAGGTTGCAACAGCAATAGTAGAAGCCACAACAGAACAGCCTACTGAGGTTCAGTCTGATGACAGTGGAATGAGCAATACACAAATTGTTATATTAGTGGTGTTGGGTGTGCTTGTGGCTATCGGTGCAGTAGTTGCAATAGTTATGGTAATAAAAAAGAGAGATAAGGTAAAATAACTGTGATAACACTTTTTAATATTTTATTGACGATATTTAATATTTTATTGACGATACTAATTATACCATTAAAATTTGCAGTTGGTATATTCGGAATTTTATTATTTTTAGCTATGTTTATTGTCACACTTCCTCTACGCTTAATTAATAGCCTCCTTGAAATTCTGCATACTTTCGTAACCCCTATACTGGTTATTTCTGCTATTGGAGTTGATATTTTTGTAATTAATCGAGTTATATCAGGGGTAACACCGTTGTCTGAGGGGATATTCTTAGTTGTGGGCATAACATTGACATCAGCGATACTTTGGGTGCTTTTTACTATATCAGACACAATTTTAGAAGTGATAGACTCTATACCATCAGCCTTAATAAATTTAGCGAGCGTTAATTGGTTTTAATTCTGGTAACACAAAGCTCCTGCGTACATACTTATGTGTGTACGCAGGAGCTTTTATATTGTTTTGCTGTATCTATATAAAGTTTAAAAAATTCTTTAATCAGCAGAAGCTCAGAGTCTGTTATGTATTCTACATTAGAGTGCATATCATCTATAACATCCCAAATTTCGTGATACGCTTCACTAAAAAGGTGCAGTTCTAACGCTTTATGAGCCATACTCAAATGTCGAGTTTGCCGTTTGGAAATTACAGATAAATGTTTAAAATCAATAGTATCGTTATTTAGGTCTAATGTTGCATTACATTTAATTATCGTATGATATGCAGTGTCAAAATCAAAGTCCTCATTACTAACCCATTCTTTACCACCTTTGGCATTTAATATATTTAATACTTCTGTTCGTTTGTATTTGGAGAAAGGCTTTATAAGACGGATGCTTCGACCTGATGCACACCCACCAACCCAAGTGTTTAGATTAATACTTTTTTCAGAAGTTATCTTATTCCTTAATTTATGGGGGAAAGTGAAAATTCGAGGTAATGTAAATTTGAGTTTGCTTTTCATTCGCTGTTACCTCTATGCAAATACTCTTGGTACTATTTCATAAGCAATATTTTGTAACGAGTATCGGCTCACATCATCAAAACTTCTGTCGGTTAAGTATTTGTTGTACATATCATTAAATTTATCTGCATAAGGCTCATAATCAGTATAATCCACATAACCAGAACCTACACTGCTTTCTTTCATAATGGTACATTCATACTTCCAGTATTCTTCCCATCTTACTGTATCGACAACCGTATCAATTCTTTTTGGGTGTATGCCATATACACTTTGCCCTTTTTTATAAATCTCAAAGACAATTTCTCCAGATGTCAATTTAGCAGGTTTTACATAATATGAGCAGTTAGCATTTTCAGCAGATTTATAACTGTTGAAAATTTGTGGAACAAAAAATTCAATGCTAACTTCTCTATCTAACTGGTCAAGGATACAAATCAACTTTAATTTAAATTTTATATTAACTAAAGCTTTTTTCTTTACTTTCTTAGCTTGTCTTCTATTCATAAAATAAATCTCCTTTTTTATAATGTGTTTCTCAAATCAATGTTCTCGGTAAAGAATGTTTCAACAGGAATTTTAAGGCTGTATTTTACCGAGTTGAACTTTTCTTGTGGAATATAAAGGGTATTGGAGCTCAAGTCATACCACAGCTCATCAATATCCTTTTTCTCTTGTAGATTGATTTTTATATCGGAACATTTTTGTTCATCGTTGCTATATGTAAATCTAAGATTATATTGCAAACAAATAGAATCATAAAATATTTCGGCTGATGTTATATTTTTATTATCAAGAATTGCTTGTATAAACTCAAATTCAAAATCTTCTTTAGGTTGTTTTAAAAAACTAATATTATCAAATATTGCGTTTTTTAGTAATGTTCCTGCAGATATTCCTACTAATAATATTCCTAAGCTAGACATCACACTGTTTTTTATACGGAAGTAATATAAAAATTGGCATACTACCGACAAGATTAAAATCATCTCTGCAGATATTAATAACCAATTTATTCTTTTTTGTCTTTTGAACATCTGTAATTTTTCTTGATAAGAAGCTATTTGATTTATATTAAACTCTTGTGCATTGAACCCTAATAGCTTTACAATCATTACTTCATCTCCTAATCATTGGCTTTATACTGATTATCCTTTCTGGCACTACAATTTACTTTCTAATTTAATTTTCATCAATTCCTTTAATATTCTTTCTTCACTATCGAAATCAATATTATCACAATGAAAACTTGCGTTCTGTTCTAGCTTACAAAGAGCTTCATAGATAGTATCAGCTCGTGCATAAAGAAAACCCTTATACTTTTCTGAAAAATCTTCTAGTATATCGAAAGCGTTTATAGCATCTACATCAGTAGGGCTAGCTACTATATCTATTAACTCTGCTATTATGTTTCCGTAAAACCTTTTGGGTGCATCTAATCCTACTAAGTATCCATTTCCATATCTGCTTGCTTCTATTGATATTTTATAGTTGCTGTCTATTAACTTTTCAATATTATTGAAATTCATTGCCATCACTCCTATATCTCAATTTTTCTTTGTCTTATTATCAATATTTACATATAACACTTCTTCTCCAGTAGGCATTTTATAGCCTTTTGGAATATAAAATGTCATTTTTAAAATATCAAATTCAGGAGCTTGGATTATATCATCTTCAACGAGTTTTATACCTGTATTAATTTTCTCGTCTTTATTTCGATAACATAAAACATAGTTAGAAGTGGTGTCATCTATAAATTTAACACTTTCTTTTATAAAAAAAGTTCCTGTTGTTATATTTGAATTCCTCAAGCTATATTTGAATTTGTGATTTAACATAAAATACACTTTAAAACCACAATCCACATTCAATTCATATTGATAGTTTTGAAGTGCTTGAATAAATCTTCCGATAACTATAAATCCCATAAAGCCAACAAATCCTAATATTAGTAAACTCAACCAGTATCCCTCGGCAAGTGATGTAGGTGGATATTCTATCATTGTTAATACAATACCAACTACGACAAGAAGAAAAAATATAATAAATATAGAGTGATATTTTAATGCAGTAAGCGGGTTTGTCAAGAAAAGTGTGTAAGTTTATTTATGAAAGTTTAGATTTGAATGTTGCACACAGTTGGGGTT
>JAXJTR010000111.1:0-3634 GCA_036309465.1 Acutalibacteraceae bacterium | reverse complement strand
GTTTTGGGTGTATCTGATAAAGTAGCTTCAATAAATGTAAATTATGGCGAGGGTGCGGACAAGGTTACACTTGTACCTGAATATGCGTATTCTACAATGCTTGCAAGTAATATTAAGGACGATGACATAATTATAACAGCAAAATGTCAAGATGTTATAGATGCTCCTGTAGCTAAGGGTACAGTATTGGGTACAGCTACAGTTACATATAATGGTGAAGAATTAACAAAGGTTAATCTAATTGCTGAAAAAACTGTTGAAAAAAGTGATTGGCTTTATTTTCTTGCAGTGGCTAAAAATGTTGTAACATCTACAATTTTCTTAGTTATAGTTGGTGTTATAGCATTGCTATTTGTAACCTATGCAACTATAGTAATTGTTCGTTCAGTTAAAAACAAAAAGAAAGCTAAATAATTAACTAATTATCCCCACAAATTTTTGGTGAGTTGCTAAAAATTTGTGGGGTAGCTTTTTTTGAAAGTTTAGTATTAGTGAAATTTCAAGTTTATCATTACCCTAAAATGTTAAAAATATGTAAATATATTGCTACTATAGGCACAAAATAAAATAAATATTTGATTTTTATTTTATGTGTGATATAATTTATTGTGTGATTTTGTGTCGGTTTTAGTATGATAGAAATTACCATATAATTACCCTTTTAATGGTGATTAAAAAAGATAAACGCTATATTAAACCGCCAACAAACTAAGAATGTACTTTTTAAAATTAGCAAATAAATAAGCTAAAATATAATAACCTATATATTGTTATTTTTACAGGAGGCAGTATGAGTAATACAGTTGTTTCTGTGATTCTACCTTATTTAGAGGAGAATATAAAAATAAAAGAAACCCTTTCTTCAATATGCACACAAAAAGGATTTGATTCTACCAAAATAGAAATATTAATTATTGATGTTACAAAAGACAGCAGTAGTAAAAAATCAATAGGTAATCTTTCAATTTGTAAGGTTATCAGCACTAAGGCTGTAAGTAATGAGGCAGAGGCGTGCAAGCTTGCTGTTGAAAATGCAACAGGTAAGTATATAACTCTTTGTCGTTGTGGTGATATATTCAGCGACACCTATTTTAGCCAGTGCTTGTCAGCCTTTGAGGAATTTGAAAATGTTCCTTTTGTTGCTGTACAGCGTTATTGCATTAATCCTGTTTATAAGGATAAAAAAGCCAATAGACTTAATAAAGAAAAAGCTATGCTAGGTAAGGTTATTAACATAGATACACTACCAAGCAAAGTTAATAACGAAGTATGGGGCACACTTTTTAAAACCGAGGTATTTAAGAAATATCCGATTAATACAAAGCTTCGTTATGAATATTTTCAGGATTTTATAATAAGATTACAGCTTGATTATCCTGAATATATTGTTGCCAATAATGCAGAATACAGATGCTTTATGCCTTTAGAGGACGACTCTGCGTATTTTGTGCCATCTAACCATATTGAATGGTATAAAGAATCAATGGAGGAGTTTTTACTTCCATTAGCTAAAGACTGTGTTGAACGCTTTGGCGAAGTTCCTAAATTTATTCAGTATTATCTAATGTTTGCGGTTTCATCAAGATTTCTTGCAAATATGAATAACCGTAACAAAAGAAATATGAACGAAACCCAACTGGCAGAATTTTTTGACTTAGCCAGAAAGGTTATGAAATATATAGATGATATATATGTATTAAACACAAATAAATATAAATCCCTTAGCTATAGTGAAGAAGCAGCAGAAATGTTCTATATGCTAAAATATAACTGTGCTTTTGCAGATATGCCATTATCCTGCGTAGAGGGTAAAAACGAGATATATCTAAACTGTAGCGATGTATTTTTAACAAGACTTACAGACCAGCGAGTAGGCTTACACGTGCTTGATTATCGTGATGGTAAGCTTATTATAGATGGTTCCTTTAGACGAGTATTTAATTTAGAGGACATTGAGCTGTATGTAATGTTTAATGAACAAAAATATACTTTATCAAATACAGACCGTTATTCTCTTACAAAATATTTTGGTATAAGTGCTTATAAAAAGTTTACATTCCATTTAGAGCTACCTTTAGATTCTGAAAGCTCTGAGCAAACAGTTGAATTTTTTGCTAAATACAAACATTCGCTTATATCTTTAAAGCTTTCATTCTTACACCACTGGGCAAAATTTACTGCTTCTCCTGCTAATTCTTATTGGAGATTTAACAAATATGTTGCTTATGTGAAAAATGCAAAGGTTATCACTATAAAGCAAGCAAGCCCAATGGATACCTTTAAGAGAGAGCTAAAATTCTTACCTGGGGTGTTTAAAGAAAGTAAACGACTATTTATCACTCGCTTACAGTATTGGATAACAAGACCTTACTTTAAAAATAAGAAAATATGGTTGATGTTAGATAAGCTTTACAAGGGCGGTGACAGTAGCGAATATTTATATAGATTTTGTGCCGATAAAAACGACGGTATAACAAGATATTATATTATAGACGAAAATACCTCTGATTATAAGAGCCTTAAAGAGGCAGGCTTAAAGCCTGTTAAAAATCGCTCATTAAAGCATAGAATGGCATTTTTAAATGCAGATATCGCATTAATAACAAATTCTATGGTTTTCCCATTTAATGGATACAGTATGGACCGTTCAAGATTTATCAGAGGCTTGTGCAATTTCCCAACTATGTGCCTACAGCACGGATTATCAGTACAAAAATGTGCAATGGCACAGCAAAGAATAGTTGACAACACACAAATGTATTTTCTTGCTTCTAAGCACGAGCATCAAAATCTGAGCAACCACGCTTATGGATATCAAAATTTTGACATTCTTAAAATGACAGGTATAGGCAGATATGACGGTTTAATTAATAATGACCAAAAACAGATTTTGCTTTCACCAACTTGGAGAATGTACAACGCTATGCCTGTTACTACCAGCGAGGGTGAACAGCGTGCCTATAATCCTGAATTTAAAGAAACAACATACTATAAAATCTATAACGACCTTATAAATAACCCAAAATTAATCGAAACAGCTAAGAAAACAGGATACAAAATTAAATATTTGTTGCATCCTATTTTAAGTGCACAGGTAAACGACTTTGTACCTGACCCTTATGTTGAGGTTATATCATCAGTAGGTGATTTAAGCTACGAAAAAATTCTAACAGAATCCAGCTTAATGGTAACCGACTATTCAGGTGTACAATTTGACTTTGCCTATATGAAAAAACCTTTGGTGTATTTCCATCCCTCACAGCTTCCTGCTCACTATGACGACGGAGGATTTTTCTACGACACAATGGGCTTTGGCGAAATCTGCACCGAAAGCCACCAGCTTGTTGATATGCTTTGCGAATATATGGAAAATGGCTGTAAAATGAAGCCTATGTATATCGAAAGGGTAGAGAATTTCTATGAATACGACGACCACAATAACTGTCAGCGTATTTACGACGAGATTATGAAATTCCAAAAACAGGTTGATATAGATAAGATGAGAAAAAAATAACCAAAAATAAAAACCGTCAAACACTTGCACGTAATATATACAAGTGTTTGACGGTTTCAGTTTATTACAGTTATTTATACTAATACCTAATTAAAGAACAGAATAGATAAGCTAAATAGG
>JAXJTR010000110.1:0-17189 GCA_036309465.1 Acutalibacteraceae bacterium | reverse complement strand
GCTACTAATGCTCTTGTAATTAAGTACGACAGCAAGCTACCAAAGCAGTACCTAATCGGTGATGTTAACACAATTCTTTCACCAGTAGAGGGTAAAACACTAGCTATTGGTACAACATACTTAGAGGCTGGTACATACGAATTTAAGTTATCAATCGATGCAGTTAAATTTGGTTACAAAAAGACTGTAAATGACAGCACAACAGGTTCATTAACATTTAGTAATAAGTTCTCATCTAATGTAACACTAATTGCAACTGGTGGTAACTATACATTCACATTAAATACAGCCACAAACAGACTAACAATTAAGCATTCTCCTGTAAAGGACGAAAAGCTTGACGATGTTCACGTTTCTGGTGATGTTAACTTTGTACTAGATGACAATGGTGGTAGCAGTAATGTAGCTACTGGTAAAGTAACACTAACTGAGGGTACATACTCATTTAAGGTTTACAATTATGGTCAGGCTGTAACTGTAGGTCTAAAGATTACAGATGAGGGTACTAAGAAGCTTTACGGTAACTATTCAAAGCCACTAACACTTATTGCTTCAGGTGGTACATATACATTTACTTTTGACAAAACTACAAACGAATTAACAATTACAAGAGCTTAATAATTTGTGGTTTTGTAACAGAAAATAAAACATAATATAATTAACTAAAAAATGCCTACTGTTTTTCTTTACAGATTAACAGTAGGCGTTTTTGCATATTGGTTAAAATTATATAAATACCATTTTGAAAAATGGTAAAATAAAGTTTTAATGTTTTATACTAATCTTTTGTAACAGGCGTATTTTAATTAAAAGAAATATTTCTGTAGTGTTTTTGATTTATTATATGTAAATTATATATACAAATTTAAAAATATGTTCCATAACTTACAGCGGAGGAAAAACGTATGTTGTATTTATGTTCTTTTGATATTATTATAATAATGAACAAAGGGTTCGGTACTGAATATATTGTAAAAAAGAATAAAAGAGGGATATATTATGAAAACACAAAAGAACATTTTAATAGCATTTTTATTAAACCTGTTATTTTCTATTTTTGAAATAATAGGAGGTATTTTTACAGGAAGTGTAGCTATAACTTCTGATGCTGTTCACGATATGGGTGACGCAGTAAGCATTGGTATATCATATTTTTTGGAGAAGAAAAGCAGAAAAAAGCCAGATAACACTTATACTTATGGCTATACTAGATACTCGGTTATTGGCTCGGTAATTACAACTCTTGTTTTACTTTTTGGTTCTGTTATGGTTGTAATTAATGCAATTGAAAAAATAATTAATAAAACTGAGATTAATTATAATGGAATGTTATTCTTTGCAATAATAGGTATAGTGGTAAACTTTTTAGCCACATATTTTACTAGAGAAGGAGATTCATTAAATCAAAAGGCGGTTAATCTTCATATGCTTGAAGATGTACTAGGTTGGGCAGTAGTGCTTGTGGGAACTATAGTAATGAAGCTTACAGGCTTTTCATTAATTGACCCACTTATGTCTATAGGTATTGCAATTTTTATTTTAATAAATGCAGTAAAAAATCTAAAAGAAGCACTGGATTTGTTTTTAGAGAAAACTCCTAAAAATATATCTATTGAAGATATTAAAAGTCATATTCTAAATATAGACGGTGTAGAGGACATTCATCATATCCATATTTGGAGTTTGGACGGACATATAAATTTTGCAACAATGCACGTCGTTGCAAGTTCCGATAGTAGGTTGATAAAGGAACAAATTAGAGAAGAGCTTTTGGAGCACGGTATTTCTCATTCAACACTTGAATTTGAAAAAATTGGTGAATGTTGCGTTAACAAGGAGTGCAAGATAGAACATAATTACGAAGCCCACCACCATCATCATCACTAATGTTATACTGATTTTCATTTAACCACTGGCTTTTATCCAGTGGTTAAATGGCTTTTACAGCAACATTACAGATTATATTAGTGGAAATAAGTTGAAAAATTCTTTACAAAGTATTTTACAAAACTTTTAATATTAGTTGTTATATTAGCACTAATACCATTAAATGTATGATTGTTAGATATTATTATTAATTGACTTTTTTACTATAATTTTATACAATGTATATATTACAGTACAATGTGTTCGTTAAAATTATTGTGTAATAATGTTATATAGTTAATTATAATACAAATCTACATTGAGATTTATAGGGAGTTTTAATATGGACAGACGACAAAGAAAAACACGAGAGGCAATATTTTTAGCATTTACAGAGCTTCTATCTGAAAAAAACTTTAACCAAATAACAGTATCGGATATTATACAACGAGCCGATATTGGCAGAGCTACATTTTACGCACATTTTGAAACTAAAGACTTTTTATTAAAAGAGCTATGCGAAGAACTTTTTTGCCATATTTTTGACTCAATTAACGAAGAAGGTCATCAGCATAAACATATATTCCAATGTGATGACCAAGACTCGGTTTTTGAACATTTATTTTTACATTTTCAGAAAAATGATAATCAAATACTTGAGTTACTATCTTGCCAAAATAATGAACTTTTTTTAAGTTATTTTAAAACTAATTTGCTACGCTTGGTAGAAAGTCAAATTGATACATTCAGTAGTCAAAAGGCTTCTAAGCTTCCACATAGCTTTTATGTAAATCATATAGCATCTACCTTTGTTGAAACTGTAAGATGGTGGATACAAAATAAAATGGTAGAAACTCCGGAAGAAATAACAGAATATTTTCTTACTGTTATTAGTTGATGAAATATGTCAGTGTTATTTCAACTTAATAAAATAATTGTTAGTGTAAATAAAATATGGTATGATATTATTAAGATGAGCTTGAATTTTTAAGGAGTTATAAGAAAATGTTAGAGAAATTAAAAGCAAATATAATGTTTACTAAATTACTTCAAAGACCCAATATAGATAAAGCCTATGCTATGGTTAAACCAACCGACTCTTGGTACGACACCATAACAAAGGTACATAATTCACTAAAAGAGATACAACAGTTGCCCCACGAAGTTGTGGAGATAACCAGCCATGATAATCTTAAATTAAAGGGTATTTATTATCCCTCTAACAAAAGTAACAATGTAACTGTAATATGTGTTCACGGATACACCAGCCACGCAGAAAGAGAATGGGCTTTCCCAGGGTTGTTTTATTTATCACTGGGATATAATGTTTTAATTCCTTACCAAAGAGCACACGGATTAAGTGAGGGTAAATATATATCATTTGGTGCATTAGAATGTACAGATATGCTGGGCTGGGTTAATAAAGTTAATCAAATAAATCCTAACGACAGTATAATTATACACGGATTAAGTATGGGCGGAGGTATAGCACTGGATTTAGCTGATAAAAATATGAAAAATGTTAAGGCTATTATATCAGACGCTCCAAATGTAAGTATTAATGACCTGTTTAATAATATAGCAAAAGGAGTTTTTAAAAAGGATACTGAAAAAATTGTTTCATATATAAATGAGCGATTTAAAAAGGAATTTAATGCAGATGTAAATGATTTTGAAAGTGTAGATATTGTATCAAAAAGTAAATACCCAATATTATTATCCGCAGGCAGTGAAGAACATTTAGAAGACTTATTCACAAAGATAAAAAAAGCAAATCCACAAAATACAGAAATAATTATACTACCTGGTTGCAACCACGGTAATGGTATGTACAAGCAAACTGAATTATATCAAAGCGTGATAAAAGAATTTATTAATAATACAATCTTATAATATTCAGTGTTTCTAACAGTATTAGAGGGGTTAGATTGATTTGCCAACCCAAAAAAATATAACCATTTATTAGGGCGTTGGGTTGTTTAGAGATATTATTTTAAATGTAATATTAATGTAATGTTTCTTGTGTATTGCTGTAATGTTTATATTTTAATATAGTAACCACAGAAGAGAAAATTATTAAATTAGTGGAGGCAAAAACTATGAACAACAAAGAAATTATAAAAAAATACAGTGGTGCTAAAGAAATATACACTTTAATGAGAAGTAAAAAGCTCAGCAAAAAAGAGATTATCTTCGACTTTGCAGTGGCTCTTTTTACACCATTCCCAGGAATTGTTAGTGAAGCAGACCTTATATCTGATATGGGAAGATACTATTTAGTTGTAGATGAAAACACTAACAAACTTGTGCGTGTTCAGGGTACAGAAATTACAGAACAGGAACTTCCTAAGAATTACAATAAAAAATCTTTTATTGTTAACAGAAATAAATTCACAAAGGTAGGTAAGATTTATGGATAAAAATTTTAACGTTCTTATTGCTGATGATGAAAAAGAAATAATTTCTGTACTTCGTTTATTTTTGGAAAAGGAAAATATCAATGTTTACGAAGCCTATGACGGTGAAATGGCATATATGATTATGCAACGTTTTGACATAGATATGGCGATTATTGATATAATGATGCCAAGAATGAATGGTTATGAATTGCTTAAAAAGTTGCGTGAAGATTACGAAATTCCTGTTATGATAATTTCAGCAAAGGTTCAGCTTGATGACAAGGTTATCGGTTTAGACCTTGGTGCTGATGATTATATCACAAAACCCTTTGAGCCTCTTGAGGTAATTGCAAGAGTAAAGGCACATTTACGCAGACAAAGTAAAGCTTTAAATGACAGCAAATCCCAAGAAAATATTATTACTCACAAAGATTTATCCTTAGACCTTAACCGTTGTCAGCTTAAAGTTGGCAACAGAGTAATTGATTTAACAAAAATCGAGCTGGCTTTAATGGATATGTTTATTTGTAGTCCTGGCAGGGTGTTTACAAAAGAGCAAATTTTTCAGCGTGGTTGGGACGACACTTATGTTGTTGATGATAATACTATTCGTGTAACAATTAGCAGACTCCGTGATAAAATTGGTGGCGACAGGATAAAAACTATCCGTGGTCTTGGCTACAGACTGGAGGCTTAAAATGAATACACTGAAAACAAAAATTATATATTATTATATTCTAATTACATTTGTATTACTCGTTTGCGAAGGATATTTAGCTTATTTTTTAATGAACTATATTTCAACAATCAGTCAAGCAATTGGCATAGATGAAATGTTTATTGAGCTTGTAGGTGCTTTTGCTGGGATTTTGATACTTTTTGTGATTTCATATTATTTTTATAGTAAAGTAAGCAAAAGCATCAACGAAGAATCTGAACGACAAATAAAACAGCGAAATATTATTTTTGCGAATATTTCACACGATTTAAAAAATCCTATGTCATCAGTTTTAGGCTTTGCCAGAGCCTTGGAGGAAGGCAAAGTAAAAGAAGAAGAACAGCAGGCTATCTATCGTGCAATAAGTGATAAATCAACTCAAATGAACGATATGATACTAAAAATGTTTCATTATGCAAAAATGGAGTCCGACGGATATTCTCTTGCTTTAAAATCAGAGGATTTAGGTGCTATACTAAGAAGTGTAATAGCCGACAGATATTCTGAAATTGAAAAGCATAATATTCAGCTTGAAATTGATATTCCTGAAACCCCTGTAACAGTTAATGTGGATATAACAGAGTTTTCAAGAGTTATTAATAACCTGATTACTAACGCAATTAAACATAACAATATGGGAATAGGTGTGCTTGTAAGTTTAAAGGGAGATGATGATAAACTCTCAGTTATTGTTGCTGATACAGGTGTAGAAATCCCTAATAGCTCTTACCAAAGTATTTTTGAGCCTTTTCAATGCTCAGATGAATCAAGGCAATCAAAGGATGGTAGCGGACTTGGACTTGCTATCTCTAAACGAATTGTAGAGCTTCACAAAGGTAAATTATATATAGACAACCATATAAAAGGTTATACAAAAGCCTTTGTAATTGATATGAATAAATAGTTAGTAATATTGCAATTTAATTGAAAAAACGCCCCTCGATAAAATCGAGGGGCGTTTTTAAATAAATAGGATAGTATCACTATTTATATACAGCATGTGTATTTGAGATTAGTATAAATATTACTATTTAAGTTTATAATAGCTTCTTGTAATTCCCTTACCTATGAAATTGTTTTTTTCATAGTAATGTTGAGCTACAAGATTATTAATTGCTGTGTCAGTATCAAAATTTTTAATACCTTTTTCAAAAAGAAAATGCTTTAGCCCATTCATACATTTGGTGCCGATTCCTTTGCCAACCATATCACCGTTAACATAAATCCAACGAAGGTACGCTGTATTTTCATTTAGATAATGAATCTCACACCCACCAACTTGATTGTTGTTAAGCTTAAAGTCTATGTATTGCTGATTGCCTTTTGTTAAGCTGTTTGCTATTATTACAATTTCTGAATTTTCATTACCGTTGATAGTAGATGAGTAATATACATTTTCGTGTTCAATTTCAAAACCATTTTCTTTTAGCAGAGCTTCAATATGAGCGTGGTTTTCGTGTAGCTTACCATGGCGTGCAAAACAGCTCATACCAAAGTAATGGAAAAAAGCATATATTTGTTTTTCAGCCCCTAAACTTTCTATAGCTTCTTTTATCAAAATAGAACCAACATCACTTCTATTTTCTTTAAAATATAGATTACGAATAATTGGGTAGGAAATCTTATGGGAAATCTCACCGTTATCATCAAAACCAAATGCAGTTTTTCCATATTGAATAAAGCCAATAAGCTCAGCGTTATCATAAACAGCCTTTACGGTTAATTCTTTAAATAAAACTCTGCCATTACCGTCAATGTCGTTCTCGAAAGAATTTTGCCAAATTTCAAAATCTACTTTGTGAAAGTATGGTGTTTTAAAACTTAGTTGAAAATTATAAATGTCCTTTAAATTATAAGTATCGGCAATCTTTAACATTAGTAGTCCTCCTTAAATAAATGAGCGTTTAAAGTGTGCTCACTATGTATTATTTATTGTTATTGTAATTCTTTTTTCATTTGAATGGATAAATTTAAAAATATCGTATGTGTATTTTGCTAAAGCAAAATCTTCTTGCTTTTGGAAATATGCAAGAAACAGAAGCTCAATACATTCCATAACAAATACAGCTGTTTCTTTTTCTTCTAAAGTAAGAGTAAGAACCTTGTTATATCCTGTGAAAACGTTTTTTATAAAATCAAACCATTTTTCTTTATCAATTTGAAATTTTTCTCGTTCAGATAAAACAGACAGAGCATAGTAACATAAATCAAAAATTCTAATATTTTTCTGACTTAAATCGAAATCAATATAACCGCTGAATTTATTTTTATAGAAGAGAAAATTTCCTAAATGAACATCTCTATGGATAAGCTGTACAGGTAATTTGTTATATGACTTTTCAAGCTTTTTAACAATAAATTCGTAGTCATCTTTGTTTATATTTTGCCAACCGCTTTCTTCAAAGCTTTCTTTTACCCAACCGTTCATTTCGTCAAGAAAACTGTTGTCCCAAAGTTCAACTTTGTCTTGTAAATTAACAAAAGCTGTGTGTAAATTTGCGATAATTTCACCCATTAATTCTGAAGTTTTGTTAATAAATTTAAGGTTTACAATATTACTTCCTTTAAGCTTTTTTGAAATGAAAAAGTAATGTCCCTTATCTTCAATAAATTGCTCTCCTTTTGTAGTGCAAATTAATTTGCCAACAGGTATTCCCATCATTTCTAAATTATGATTTATAGTGATGTTTCTTTTTAGAAATTCAGGCTCGTTATAAGCTTTAAGTACATAGTCTGTGCCTATTTGCCACGTTGTACCATAAATTTGCTTTACACTTTCAGCTTGTAATCCCCAATAAGGTAATATAGTTTTAATGTGTTTATACATATTTTCAGATTTTTTCCTTTGCTCTACAATAATTCTTCTTATACTTGATTGAGCTAAACTAAAGTTTTTGGCTAATTGTTCATTACTAATTCCTTCAAGGTGCATTTTGTAAATTCTTGCGTTTCGTTTTGCCAGTTCAATTTTATATTCAGTATTTTCTTTGTGAATTATCTTATCTTTTTTAGGGATATAAATAAATTCTCCTTGAATATATTTTTGTATTTCTTCAACCAAATCTGGAGGAAGTATTACATTAGCATTTTTATATTTCATAAATGTACTCCGTTTTTTGATTTCCTGTGTCATTATTATATCATTAGTATTATTTGTTTTTTTGTCTATGTTGTTTTTATAATAAAACATAATCAAAACAGTTATTTGATACTAGGATTTAATATAACAATTAAAATTATATATAGTTATTATAAAGCAATAGTTAATAACCTGCAATACACCCCCAAGGCTAAAAGCAATAGGCAATAATCTGCTTTTAGTCTTGGGGGTGTTGTGGTAATATTTATTTTTAATAATTTATTTTATCCAATATGCCTGTTAAATAGGCTATAACAACACCGTAATTGGTCATTGGTGTGTTACTTTTTTTAGCTTCAGCAACACGGTTTAATACATATTTTCTGTTAAACATACAGCCACCGCAGTGTATAATAAGGTCGTAAGGGGTTAAGTCTGTTGGAAAGCTGTTACCGTTAACATTGGTTATTTTTATATTGCTTCCGTATTTTTTTCTTAGCATATTTGGAATTTTAACAGTGCCTATATCTTCACTTACAGGCACATGGGTGCAGGCTTCTGCTATAAGTATATTGGCATTTTCTTTTAAGTTTTCCAAGGCTTTTACAGAGGATATAAAATAATCTATATCACCTTTATGCTGGGCAAATAGCACCGAAAAAGAGGTTAACAGGGTTTCCTGTGGCTTGTGTTGATACACCTCTTTAAAAGCTTGAGAATCTGTAATAATTAATTTTGGGGGCTTTGTAAGTAGGCTTAATGTTTGTTGTATTTGGTCTGTAGTACAGCTTACAACAGTACATTTTTTATCCAGTAGCTCTCTTATGGTTTGAACCTGTGGTAATATTAGCCTGCCTTTAGGTGCTTGAATATCCTGTGGCATAACAAGCATTACTAAATCGCCCTTTTCTGTTAGCTTTCCTGTTATAGAAACCGAATCAAAATCCTCAGGTACAGCCGAGATAAGCTCTTCTCTAAGCTTGTCTATGCCTACATTACTGTTGGCACTTATTATTATTGGCTCTTTTTTGCATAAATTAGCTACACTATCCATAAATTCAGATGTAGGCGTGTTTAGGTCTGCTTTGTTAATTACAGGTATTAATGGTAGTTTTCTTTCTAAAAGGTCTGCTACCCATTGGTGCTCAATTTCAGTTACCTCATCTGCAAAAATAATTATTGCAATGTCTGCTTTTTTTAGTGCTTTATTGGTTTGAGAAACTCTCATTTCTCCCAATTCACCACTATCATCAAAGCCTGCGGTATCAATAAACACACAAGCACCAATGCCCTTAATCTCCATAGATTTATACACTGGGTCGGTGGTTGTTCCTGCAATGTTAGAAACTACAGATATTTCTTGATTGGTTAGTGCGTTTATTAGTGTAGATTTACCCACATTACGCCTACCGAAAATACCTATATGAAGCTGATTTGCTTTTGGTGTGGAGTTTAAACTCATATATTTTTCCTCCGTAAATTTATAGTATCAAAATCTAAAATCACGCTTACCATTATAAATGTTTGAAATATATTGTTCTGTTATATCCTTTACCTTTTGGTTTGGAATATTTTCCATTTCGGCTTTTATAAGATTTTCACCGATTATTTTTGTTTCGTTACTTGCGTAATCTTCTAAATATTCTTTTAGAGTTATAAGTGCGTTTGGTTGACAGCAATTTGCAATTTGACCAGCCTTTAGTAAGGTCATAAAACGGTCACCTGTTCTGCCTTCTCTATAACAGGCTGTGCAAAAGCTTGGAATATAACCTAACTTCATTAACCAGTTAACAATTTCATCTAGTGTACGTTTGTCGCTTGTGTCAAATTGTGCAGAATTTTCTTCTTCAGGTTCAGGTGTGCAGTAACCGCCTACACTGGTTTTAGAAGCACCGCTTATTTGAGAAATTCCCAGCTTTAAAGCTTTTTCTCTGGTTGTTTGTGATTCTCTAGTAGAAATTATCATTCCTGTATAAGGCACAGCTATACGAATTACTGCAATGATTTTTTCAAAAATTTCATCAGAAACAGCATCAGAAAAATCATCAGGATTTATGTCATCAGCAGGGCAAATTCTTGGCACGCTTATAGTGTGAGGACCAACACCAAAGGTAGCCTCAAGATGTTCTGCGTGCATAAGTAAGCCTGTAAGGTCATAACGGTACATATTTAAGCCGAATAATACCCCCAGTCCTACATCGTCAATGCCCGCCTCCATTGCTCTGTCCATAGCCTCGGTATGGTATGCGTAATTGTGTTTTGGACCAACAGGGTGCAAGGCTTCATAATTTTCTTTGTGATAGGTTTCTTGAAATAGTATATAGGTGCCTATACCGGCTTCTTTAAGCTTTTTATAATTCTCTATAGTAGTTGCAGCTATATTAATATTAACTCGTCGTATAGCACCGTTTTTGTGCTTTATAGAGTATATAGTTTTTATACTTTCTAAAATGTATTCAATAGAATTATTAACAGGGTCTTCGCCAGCCTCCAGTGCAAGTCGTTTATGCCCCATATTTTGCAAGGCTATAACTTCGTTTTTTATTTCTTCCTGTGTAAGCTTTTTACGACGGATATTTTTATTTTGATAATGGTATGGGCAGTATATACAACCATTTACACAGTAGTTAGAAAGATAAAGAGGAGCAAACATTACTATTCTGTTACCGTAAAATTTTTGCTTAATTTCCTTGGCTAGGTCAAAAATTTCTTTGTTTAAGGTATCGTCGTTGCAATCCAGCAACAGTAAAGCCTCTCGGTGTGTAATACCATTACATTTTTTTGCTTTATTTAAAATTTTGCGGATTTCTTCAATGTTATTTTTATTACTGTCTGCAAAGGCTAGGGAATCAACAATTTCTTGATGATTTATAAATTCCTCTGCGATTTTAGATTTTGGATTATACATTTTATATTACTTCTTTCGTTATACAAATTTTAAAAATTTTTGGATAAAATTAGTGTTATATCCACAAACAGCAAAGATGATGTTTCTTGTTATTGGTTATACTATACAATATAATGATAACTATTTCAAGTTTTGTTTGTTAAAAAATATGTAGTAATTATTGTATAATTTTTTAATATAACGAAAAAAGCCACACCGCAAAAACGGTGTGGCAAATTTGCTTGATGGTAAGCTGAATTACTTGTTGTCCTCGATATACTTAACAAGGTCGCCTACTGTTTTTAGGTTCTCAATCTCAGAATCAGGAATTTCAACCTCGAACTCCTCTTCGATTGTCATTAGTAGGTCTACAACGTCAAGAGAATCTGCACCTAGATCGTCCTGAATTGTTGTGTCAGCTGTAATAGCATCTTCCTCTGCATCGAACTGGTCAGCAAGAATGCCTTTTACCTTTTCTAGTACCATAATAAATTTCCTCCATTTTTATAATTTTTTTTACTTTATAGGTATACGGTAGACAAAGCTACTGATTTTTGGTACAATGTTACCATATTGTTTTACCCACAAAATAAATTATTTACAAAATTATATTATTGGTAAAATGCAACTTTGTCAATACGATTTTGAAAAAT
Source organism: Acutalibacteraceae bacterium (assembly GCA_036309465.1). Lineage (GTDB taxonomy): Bacteria > Bacillota > Clostridia > Oscillospirales > Acutalibacteraceae > CAG-964. The sequence continues at coordinate 5,587 of JAXJTR010000110.1, read as the reverse complement.
TTCTAAATATTTTTTATTTTTGAATAACTTTAACTAAAAAATAGTGGAATGAGGTTTTTTCTATGTCAAAAAAGAAGTATGCAGTTATAGGTCATCCTATTGGTCACACAATGTCACCATTTATTCATAATAGATTATTTGATTTAGCTGGTATAGACGCTGAATATTCAATTATAGATGTAGCACCTGAAATGCTTGCCGAGGATTATAAAAATAAGCTATCTAAGCTTGATGGCTTTAATATTACAATTCCACATAAATCTGCAATTATTCCTTGCTTAACAGGGCTAGACAAAAAGGCTGAGCTATATGGTAGTGTAAATACAGTAGATGCTAATGGCAGAGGCTACACAACCGACCCTGACGGTTTTTTACAGGCTTTAAAAGCACAGGGTATAGCATTGGAAGGAAGCATTGTAATTGTTGGCACAGGTGGCGTGTCAAGAACAATGGCTTTTGAAGCTGCTAAGGCAGGTGCAGATCTTACTATTGCAGTAAGAAGAGAGGACATTCACGTAGTTGCAGAGCTTGCTTGTGAGATTATGACAAAAACAGTTCACCCAAGCATAAGCACTTGCTATATTGATAGACTAGATAAATTTGAAAGACACATAGAACTGCTTGTTAATGCAACTCCACTTGGAATGTACCCTAATATTGACAATATGGCTGTAAGCGAAAATATTATTGAAAGAAGTAGTGCTGTATTTGATGCAGTTTATAACCCACTTGAAACAAAGCTTATAAAAACAGCAAAGGCAATGGGTAAAAAAGCAATTGGTGGTATGGATATGCTTGTATGGCAGGCTGTTGTTTCTCACCAAATTTGGGACGGTTCTACTTATGCCCTAGAAGACATTGAACAGCTATGTCTAGACGCATCAGCAGAGCTTGAGAAAAACTTTAAGTAATAAAAAATTAAGGAATTTACAAAAAAATATATAATCAACAGAAAAGATGAAAAAATTGAAAAAGAAAAATATTGTACTTTGCGGTTTTATGGGCAGTGGAAAAACTACTGTAGGCAGACAGCTTGCCCGTATTACCAATATGAAATATATTGATATAGACCACTATATAGAACAAAAAGAAAATAAAACCATAAAAGATATATTTGCAGAATTTGGTGAGGATTATTTCAGAGATTTAGAGCATAAAGCCTCTGTGGAACTTGCTGAAAAAGAAAACTGCATTATAGCATCAGGTGGCGGTACATTGTTGTTTGACAGAAATGTAGAAGCTTTAAAGAAAAACGGCACAGTTGTACTTCTTAATGTGCCACTTAACAGCATAAAATATAGACTCCGTAATGATAAGAAGCGTCCTCTATTACAACGCCCTGACAAAGACAAGGTTATGGAGGAGTTATATAATAAAAGACTTCCTATGTATACTAAGGTGGCAGATTATGTGGTAAATGCCAATAAACCACCATTGGCAACAGCCGAGAATATTAAAAAGCTGTTGCTTAAATAGTAAAAAAGCAGGTGTATTTATGAATATAGTAGTTTCTGGTCTTGGTATTATTGGTGGCTCCTATGCCAAGGCGATAAAAAAGTTTACAGACCATACAGTTATAGGTATCAACAGAAGTGACCGCCCTTTGCAATTAGCCTTAGAGTGTGGTGCTATTGATAAAATAGGCACACAGGAGGACTTAAAAACAGCTGATATGATTATTTTAGGTACATATCCAAAGGCGGCTGTAGAATTTGTAAAAAATAATGCAGATTATATTAATAAGGAATGTATCGTTATAGATACCTGTGGTATAAAAAGCGAGATTTGTCCTCAGATGGTAGAGCTTTCTGAAAAATATGGTTTTACCTTTGTTGGCACACATCCAATGGCTGGAAAAGAGATAAATGGCTTTGAAGCTTCTTGTGATGACCTGTTTCAGGGGGCATCTTGTATTATAGTGCCTTGCAAGGCTAAGCAACAGGCTGTAGATTTGGTAAAGAAATTTGCAAGGGAGCTTGGTTTTTCACAAACACCTGTTGTTAATCCACAGGTGCACGACAGAATGATTGCTTTTACATCTCAGGTGCCACACGTACTTGCTTGTGCTTATGTTCTTAGCCCTGTTTGCAGAAACCACAAGGGCTTTTCAGCAGGCAGTTACCGTGATGTATCACGAGTAGCAAAAATTAACGCAGAGCTTTGGACAGAGCTGTTTTTAGAAAACAAAGAGCCACTTACAGCAGAGCTTGACACACTAATAGATAACCTTTCTCGTTTGCGTAACAGCATAGCCTACTTAGACAGCCAAAGCTTATACGAACAGCTACAGGCAGGCAGACAGGTTAAGGAGGACTTAGGGGAATGAAAAAATTATATGTAGCCACAGGTAGACCATACGAAATTATAATAGACCGTGGCATTTTAAATAGATGTGGCGAAGAAATCCGTAAGGTGTCAAAATCTAAAAAGGCTATGATAATTTCAGACAGCAATGTTTTTCCTATATATGGCGAAAAAGTTGTAAACTCGATGAAAGAAGCCGACTTTGAGGTTTTTACCTTTGTTTTTGAAGCTGGTGAGCACAGCAAAAAGCTTGAAACAATTTATGCAGTGTACAACGCATTAGCTGATAACGGTTTAACGAGAGGCGATTTAATAGTAGCTCTTGGTGGTGGTGTAACAGGGGATATGTCTGGCTTTGCAGCTGCAACTTATCTTAGAGGCATCGACTTTGTACAAATACCTACATCTTTACTTTCACAGGTTGATTCATCAGTTGGTGGAAAAACAGGTGTAGATATACCACAGGGTAAAAATCTTGTAGGGGCCTTTTGGCAACCAAATGTAGTATTAATAGACCCTGATACACTTAACACTTTAACTCCAAACTTCTTTGCAGATGGTATGGGAGAGGTTATTAAGTATGGTTGCATAAAAAGTGCAGAGCTATTTGAAACATTGGAAAAAGAAAACGCTTGGGACATAATTGAAGATGTTATTTATGAATGTGTAAAAATTAAAAGAGATGTTGTTCAAAATGACGAGCGTGACCACGGCGAGCGTGCTTTGCTAAACTTTGGTCATACATTGGGCCACGCTATAGAAAAAGAACATAATTTTAAAGATATATCACACGGGCAGGCTGTTGCAGTTGGTATGGTTATGATGACTAAAGCAACAGAAATGGCTAATCTTACACCAACAGGCACAGCAGACAGAATTGCAAAGCTGTGCGAAAAATATAATCTTCCAACTACAGATAACACAGAAATAGAGAGCATTGTAAAAAGCTCTTTCTCAGATAAAAAAAGTAGTAGTAGTGCAATTTCACTTATTATTCTTGATAAAATAGGCGAAAGCAGAATATACCCTGTGGCAAAGGCTGATATGCTTAATTTTGTAAAGGGTGAAAAATAATTTAATTAATAGTCAACCACTAACTACATAAGGAAAAACAGGGAGGAAATAAAATGAGTAATGCAATAGTAAGTCCGTCACTTTTTAGCGGAGAAGTAACACTTCCACCGTCAAAAAGCGATGTACACCGTGCTATTCTTTGTGCATCCTTGTCAAAGGGTAAAAGTGTAATATCACCTGTAGATTTATCTCAGGATATTTCAGCTACAATAGATTGTGCAAGAGCCTTAGGGGCAGAAATTACACTACAGGGCAACACAGCTTATGTTGACGGTACTAACTTATTCTGTAACAAAACAGCTGTATTAGACTGCCGAGAGTCAGGCTCTACTTTGCGTTTCTTTATACCTGTTGCAGGTGTAGGTGGTGTAAATACTACGTTTATTGGTAAGGGCAGACTCCCACAGCGTCCTATTGGTATATATTTAGATTGTTTGCCAAAGGCTGGTGTGCAGTGTAAAACAGAGGGTGGCTTGCCACTTGAAATTAGTGGTCAGCTACAATCAGGCGAGTTTACTGTGCCTGGTAATGTAAGCTCTCAGTTTATTACAGGTTTGTTGTTAGCACTGCCTTTAACTGGTAATGACAGTAAAATTATTTTATCATCAGCCTTAGAATCAGTTGGCTACATAAATATGACCATACGTACTATGGCACAATTTGGTGTTATAGTTGAAAAAACTGATTATGGATATTTTATAAAAGGCGGTCAAGAGTACAAGCCTTGTAATTATATCTGCGAGGGAGATTGGTCACAGGCGGCGTTTTTTATGGCGGCAGGTGCACTAGGGGGAGAGGTAACCCTAAAAGGCTTACGTACAGACTCTATACAGGGTGATAAGGAATGTTTAGAAATATATAAACGCTTTGGTGCCAATGTTACAGAAACTCAAGAGGGTATAACCATTAAAAAAGCTGATTTAAAGGGCATAGATATTGATGCCACTCAAATCCCTGACCTTGTTCCAATTCTTGCAGTAACAGCAGCCTTTGCACAGGGCACAACTAATATTTACGGAGCAGAAAGACTTCGTATAAAAGAAAGTGACCGTCTTAATGCTATTTCTACTTGCTTAAATAAAATAGGTGCAAAGGTTATAGAAAAAACGGACGGTTTAGTTATAGAAGGTGTAACCAATGCAGAAGGTGGCACTGTAGAGGGCTATAACGACCACAGAATAGTAATGTCTATGTCTATGGCTGTTAGTAAATGTGAAAATAATATAGAAATTACAGACAGAGAAAGTATAAATAAATCCTACCCTGCTTTCTTTGAAGATTATAAAGCTATTGGCGGTAGGGCAGAGTTAATCTAAGGAGGCACAGCAATGTCATCTTGTTGGGGAAATAAAGTTAAAATATCCATATTTGGTGAAAGCCACGGAAAAGGTATAGGCGTAGTGGTTGATAATTTACCCTCTGGTGAAAAGATAGATTGGGAACAGGTTCTTATGTATATGGGCAGAAGAGCCCCAGGTAAAGACAAAACAGCAACACCTCGTCTTGAAAAAGATTTTCCTAATATTTTAAGCGGTATGCTGGACTACACCACAACAGGAACACCATTGTGTGCAGTAATTGAAAATACAAATACTCGTTCAGGCGACTATGGTAACTTGCTTACATCTCCAAGACCAGGACACGGTGATTACCCAGGGTTTATCCGTTACAACGGTTTTAATGATATTCGTGGCGGTGGTCATTTTTCAGGCAGACTTACTGCTCCTATAGTTTTTGCAGGTTCAATTTGCAGACAGATATTGGAAAAGCGAGGCGTTAAAATTGCCTCTCATATTTATTCTATAGGAAATGTTAAGGACGAAGCCTTTAATCCTGTATGTGTAGATAATGAGCTTATAGAAAAGCTTAATCATTTAGCTTTTCCTGTTATTGATAGCACTGTAGAGGACAAAATGCGTGAATATGTAGAACAGGCAAGATTAAATCAAGACAGCACAGGCGGTATAATAGAGTGTGTTGCAACAGGTATGCCTGCAGGTGTAGGTAGTCCTATGTTTGGCGGTGTAGAGAATTTAATTTCTTCAATTATTTTTGGTATTCCTGCTGTAAAAGGTATAGAGTTTGGCAGAGGTTTTGATGCATCACGCATTTTTGGTAGCGAAAACAACGACGAATTTGTGCTTGACGGCGAAGATGTTGCGACAAAAACAAACAATTGCGGTGGAATTTTAGGTGGAATTACAAATGG
>JAXJTR010000109.1:0-5061 GCA_036309465.1 Acutalibacteraceae bacterium | reverse complement strand
TTGGCTTTGTAATATGCAAAGTACCGCACCTGTTGTCAACAATAAAAAGGCTATTATTACTAGCGTTATTTTAGTTTTTGTTTTCATAAATAAACTCCAACTTTGTTCAATGATTTATATTAAATCTTCTCTTTTTAGCGGTTACACAACAATTTTCTAATTAATCAAACAATAAAAACACTCATTTTCCGCATTAATATGCCTATTAATTTTATAGCATACACGATAAAATGTCAATATATTAGTTTTATTAATTATGTATTATTCTCCTACATATTCAAATTCCATACTACCTAAAGAAAGTATTTTCGACTCAAGTTCAACAGCAAGATCTAAACCATACGAACCAGTTTCAGGATATTTAACCCCATAAAGATATAAATGACCAACTTCATCTTCATAATAGTTTGTTGAATCAATTTTCGAAGTCTTTCCATCAAATGCAGATTTAAAATCCCATTGCTCAATATATGCATCTTCTCTTTCAATTAATTCGTGAACATCAATTTCTTTAGTTTGACCGTTAGTGTTTTCTTTTTCAAGGTCATCTTTGACAGTATAATAGGCAGCATTTCTCATAGCATCTGAATAATCAACATTCTCACAATAAACTGTATTTTCAGTTAAAACAATTTTAGCAATACTACCATCTTCATTTGTATATTTAAATGTACCATATATTGGACTTTTATCAAAAAAGAAGCCTTGGCTTTGTAATATGCAAAGTACCGAACATGTTGTTAACAATAAGAAAACTATTATTCCCAGTATTATTTTAGATTTTGTTTTCATATACAATCTCCTAAATATAGATTTTTGTTATACTTAATAAAAGAGCAACCTATGCTCTATTACAAGCAGGGATTGCTCTTTTATAAAATTATCAACTGCTTTTAAATAATTATATAGCTATTGTAATTCTCTTACCATTGCTATCAATTGATCCATAATGATCGTTTAACACATTACCATATCTGTCAACTGTCCAAACTCTAATACCTGAACCATTTGAATATATTGAATATCTACCAGTTCTGGTTGAACAACTAAAGAAGCCACAACCTGCTAATGATAATTTCTTTGCACCACAACTCTTAATAGTAGGCTTGTAACCGTAAAGATTAGCAGTTCCACAACAATCCATAGTGAACTGTGTATAACTGCTCTTTGTTGCTTTTTTACTAGCCTTAGCATTACAACCTGCAAACGCAATTGACGATGTAGCAATTACACCACAAAGAAGTAATGCCTTTACTGATTTCATAATTCTTTTCTTTGACATCTTTAATTTCCTCCAATAATAAAACATTAATAATTGTCCTAAAGACATCATTATTCTACAATAATATTAAGAAAAGGTCAATATAATATATTTTTTAAATAAACGATAAATACAATTTCTCGCTTATGCACATATTTTGTTTGTCAAATAATTAATAATTGTAATAAGTACCATAATTTTCCTAACCAGTTTAATTTTTATTAATTTCCATTTCAACAATTCGCCACTGTTTTCCAAATAATTGGCAAAACTCTTCTTCACCTGTTTCTACAAATCCCACAGCTTTATAGCAGAAGTAGGCAGGCTGGTTGTTATCAAATACTCCAAGTGTGATTTTCTCAGCACCAAAAATATCAAAAGCGTATTTGATTGCCAAAGTAAGCATTTGTTTTCCGTAGCCTTTGCCTCTTTTGGTATCGTCTACTATTACAAAGCCAAAACGAATTACCTTTTTAGCTTCATCTGTATATCTTAAAATCAAGTGACCTACTACACCGTTATCATCAAATGCAGTTAGTGGGTAAAAATTATCAGGCTCAATACAATCGCCATTGTTGTTTATATACTTGTTGTTAATATCCTCACTTGTAATAGGATAATCTCCAAATCTGTCTGAGCTCCACTTACGCAAAGCATCTTCATCTTTTATCCAGCTTATAATGCTATCTGCATCGCAAGGTTTATAATGTCGTAATCTTAAATTCATTTTAATTCTCCTTTTATAAATTAAATAATTCGTTTTACTGGCATAGCTTTAATTAAATTAAAGATTTTTATTTCTTTTTACAAACAACAGACACGCACATATAGTTGTTTTCTATATCAGCAAATATATCTCCGCCCATTGCTTTTGTAAGCTGACGACAAATATAAAGTCCCAATCCGTTTCCTTTTTTTGAGCCAATATTTGAACCTCTATAGAAACTGTCGAAAATATGAGCAAGCTCACTTTTTTCAAGAGTACAACCACTGTTTTTTACTGTAATTATGCGACAGTCCTCTTCATCAAAAAAGTCAATACTTATGCTTATACCGTCACCGTATTTAATGGCATTTTCAATAATATTCTGTAAAACTTCAATTAATCTGTCGCAATCACCATTTAAAATACAATCGCTATATTTAGCAACAGAGAAATCTGTGTTTGTTAGCTTATCGCTATAGTATGTGTTTATATAGTTAATAACAGCTGACAGATAAAACTCGCTATTTTTAACATCAAAGGCGATAATGTCCTCAGTTTCGGTACGCATAATCTCTGCAACCAGTTTTTCTATTTCGTCCGCCTTTGCGTTAATATTGTTATAAACCTCTAATTGTTTCGCAGGCTCCTTGTATATTCCGCTTGACAGAGCCTTTGAATATAATTTTATTGCAGATAGTGGAGTTTTTATATCGTGAGAAAGAGAAAGCAACATAGTCTTTTTCTCCTTTTTAAGTTCTAGCTCGGCTTGCTTAGATTCTTCAAGCTTTTCTCTAAGCATATCAAGCCCCCATAAAAATTTACCAAAATACCTACTTTTATTTTCTTTAAGAGGTATGGTAAGATTGCCTTTTGACAACTCATAAGGTAAAGTAGTTATTCTGCTATAGGGCTTTAATATGTTGTGTCGTATATACAAAAAAGTAATAAGTATAGAAAGAGAAAACAAACTAAGAGCAATATTTATGTACAGCATTTCTTTTGCAGAGTTGGTATTTTCAAAATATTCAATGCGATAAAGCTTGTTGTCAATCTCTCTTATAACATAATTATTTTCCGACTTAAAAAAATCTTCTTGAGCACCTTTTTCATAAACACCTAAAATAGTGCTGTATTTGTTAACATTAGGGATTTTATCAGACTCTGTAATTTCACGTACTACTCTGCTTATTTCTACCTTAACAATACTGGCTTCTTTTTTTATCACAATTGGTATAAGGTTTACAACCGCAAATAAAGCAATTACAATCGCTATAATAATAGCTATAAATTTGTTGTAGCTTTTCATTTTACTCCTCCCAGCGGTAGCCTTTGCCCCAAACGGTTATAATGTGAGTAGGAGTTTTTGGGTTATCCTCAATTTTTTCACGCAACCATTTTATGTGCACAGTAAGAGTTTGAGTTTCCGATTCGCTGTCAACTCCCCATATACTGTTAAAGAGCCTGTCTTTAGTAAGAGTTTGCCCTTTGTTTTCTATAAGCATTTTTAAAAGCTCAAATTCTTTAGCAGTCATATCAATTATTTTATTATCTTTTGTGACTGCTTGTGTTACAAGATTCAGGTTTAAATCGCCCTCGGTTATTTTGTCCTCTGCAAATCTGCGTTTAAAAATTCCTTTAATTTTTGCAAGAAGAATGTCAATGTCATAAGGCTTTTCTATGTAGTCATCCGCACCAAGTATAAGCCCGTTTAGTTTATCCTCCTTACTAACCCTTGCGGTAAGCATAATAACAGGGGTATTACCACTACTGCGTATTTTCTCGCAAACAGAGAAACCGTCCATTTGTGGCAAATTAATATCAAGGAGCACAAGCCTTGCACCATATTTTTCAAATAGGGACAAGGCTTTTTCTCCACTTTCAGCTGTGCTTACTGTATAACCGTCAGCTCTTAAAAAATCTGTAAGAAGTTCAATTAACTCCTTGTTATCTTCTACTATAAGTATATCTACCATACGCTTCACCCAAAATTATATTATAAAATTTATTGTACCATAAATTAAATGACAAATCAAAAACATTACACTTGAAATAACAGCCGGTATATTTTTTCTGTCAATTCCATAAAACAAAAAAGCAAGACAAGGAGGGATTGTTAAATCTAAAATAACAAGAGGATTTACCACCCCTAAGTAATATATAATCCAGCCTACAAAATACATTGCAAAACAGATAATAGTTGCCATAATCATAGGTGAAAGCTTTAGCTTGTCAGCAGATTTATTAACCAACATACACAGGGAAGCTATCATTATGCTTTGAGTTGCTGTTGCAATTACATCAATTATAGGAGTAACCGACTCTGCTCGCAGAACATCATTAGGAGCCTGAAAAAAGGACCATAAAATTGTAGGTATTATCATTAACCCAAACAATATCAAACCCAAAAAATCAAATTTAAACCTATAGTTTTTTAACATTCATAACCCTCCATAATAAAAACAGCTATATTATATAAATCACCATTAACCACTAGATAAAATCCAGTGGTTAATGAATGCGACAGTAGAATTGAAGATTGTATTAGCTGTGCTATTAGTATCACAGTGTAGCCTGTTAGTATTACCAGCCCATTTCCATAAGCCAATTATTAAGTGAACGCTCTTTATCTCTTAGAGAGGAGTTCTTATCTATATTAAACTCTCCTTTTATGTTTCCGTCAACTATAAAAAGAACTCTTGAGCATTTTGCGGCAACTTTTGAATCGTGAGTTACCAACATAATTGTTGTGCCCTCGTCGTTAAGCTTTGTAAGCTCGTTCATAACCTCGTCAGATGAGGTGCGGTTTAAAGCACCTGTTGGCTCGTCGGCAAAGATAACCTTAGGATTGTTTATCATACTACGACAAATACAAGCACGCTGTAGCTGGCCACCGGATACCTCGTTTATGTCGTTGTTTGCAACATCCTCAATGCCTAGCTTTTTCATAAGCTTTAAGCCACGCTCTGTGATTTCTGTTTTGCTTTCCTTTGTTTTTGTAGACTTAACTGCCGGAAGAATGATATTGTCAAGAACAGAAAGGTTCTTTAGCATATACATTTGTTGGAAGATAAATCCCATATCGTCCAATCTAAGC
>JAXJTR010000108.1:0-20805 GCA_036309465.1 Acutalibacteraceae bacterium | reverse complement strand
GAAGAGGGTACATATTCATTCAAGGTTTACAATTATGGTCAGGCTGTAACTGTAGGTCTAAAGATTACAGATGAGGGTTCAAAGAAGCTATTTGGTAACTATTCAACACCACTAACACTAGTAGCTTCAGGCGGTACTTACAAATTCTCATTCAACAAAACAACAAACGAAATTACTATAGAAATGGCTTAATTACATTTTAATTTAGCGAATAGTTGTTTCAAATAATTAAAAGCTTCTGCTACTCAGACTATGTTTGGGTAGCAGAAGCTTTTTAATTACATTAGTAGTGCAAAGCTCCTTAACTAATACTAAACTCTAATTAAAAACTAGAACAGATTAGTTAAGAAGCTTTGTTATTGTTTATTAAGTTGTCTGAATATAAGCTTAAAAGTAAAATTTATCAAATAGTACAATCTCTCTTTTCTTGCTCATCTAAAGTAAGCTCATAAGCAGGGAACAATTCTTCCATAAAAATCTTTACTTCCGGCAGGTCTATTTTATTTATTGCATTTAGAGTGGATTGCTGTGCTTTTGTAAATTCTTTGTTGCCCATAATAAGCTCTTCGGTGCATTTTATAAGTGCAGATATTTTATCGGCAGCCTTTATATATTTCCACAAAAGTTCTTCTGACTCCTGTTGGCATAGTATATTTTCGTATTCAGGCTGTAAATCATTAGGTAACATATCAAGCAAGCTTTTTTGAGCCTGTGTTTCCAGTTCTTTATAGGCGTTTTGAATTTCTTTATTGCTGTATTTTACAGGGGTAGCAAGGTCGCCTGTAATAATTTCGCTTACATCGTGAAAGATAGCTAACACCGCTAATCGTTCAGGATTAATATTACCGTTAAAGCGTTTATTATTAATTACACCTAAAGCGTGAGCAATAATGGCAACCTCTAAGGAATGCTCACTTAAATTTTCGTTACGAGTATTATTCATAAGTCCCCAACGGTTTATATATTTTATTCGTGACATCATTGCGTAAAAGCTGTTCATTATTTATCAATCCTTTATTACTTTATTCTATAATTATACTATTGTGATTATTGTCTTTCAACAAAAGGTTGTTTTAAATTGTAAACTTATTATAACATTTCATTTTAATAGTGCATTTTTTGGCTGTATATGATAAAATAAAATGGAATATTTGTATTATGTAATAAAGCTACAGCTTTAGCATAAGAGGTGCAAAATGATTTTAAATAATATGCGTTGTGGCAGATTGCCTAAAAATCAGAAAAAAGGATATTATGGCTTAAAAGCTTTTGGACTAGGTTTGCTGGTTGCAATAGTTATATTTTTGCCATTTATTATATATGATAGTGGTTTGTTTTTATATTATGGTGATTTTAATGTTCAGCAAATTCCGTTTTACCAAATGATACACGCTTCTATAAGAAACGGTAATTTAGGTTGGAGCAATACAACAGACCTTGGTGCCAATATTATAGGCTCTTATGCCTTTTATCTTATAGGAAGTCCATTTTTTTGGCTTACTATTCCTTTTCCAAGCGAGGCTGTGCCCTATTTAATTGGACCATTGCTTATATTAAAAACTGCTTGTATGTCTTTTACTGCATACTTATTTTTGCGAAGGTATACATATAATAAAAACTACGCTGTTTTAGGCGGTTTGTTGTATGCCTTTTCGGGCTTTACTTGTTTTAATATATTTTTTAATCATTTTCACGAGGGTATGATAGCTCTGCCATTGTTGCTGTATGCAATTGATGAGCTGTTTTATGATAACAGGCGTGGCTTGGTTGCTGTGGCTGTGTTTTTAAGTGCAACTATGAATTACTACTTTTTTGTGGGTCAGGTTGTATTTGCAGTAGTTTATTGGTTTGTAAAGATATATACAAAAGGCTACACGCTTTATATAAGTAGATTTTTAAGTCTGCTTTTAGAGGCTGTTATAGGCTTGGTTATGTCGGCAGTTGTGCTTGTGCCTGCAATATTATGTATATTGGAAAACAGCAGACTAGAGAATATTCTTGGCGGTTGGGACGCTCTGGTATATGACAAGCCTCAAAGATATATAAATATAATTACAGCGTTTTTATTCCCTAGTGAGCTACCTGCCTTTCCTACAATGACTCCAAATGCTGATAACAAGTGGGGCTCTTTGTCTGGCTGGTTGCCATTGTTTGGTATAACAGGCACAGTTGCATTATTATCACGAAAAAAATCTCACTGGTTAAAAAAGCTGTTGCCTATAATTATATTTATAGCGTTTATTCCAATTTTGAATAGCTCTTTCCAAATGTTTAATTCTCAGTATTATGCAAGATGGATGTACTCTTTGGTGCTTATGATGTGCCTAGCTACGGTAATTTCTTTAGAGGATACAGAAAAACAGTGGGGAACAGCAATAGGTGTTACTACAGCATTAACCTTGCTTTTTACTGTTGCTATCGGCTTTATGCCTACAAAGCTAGAAAAGCTAGACGAAACAACAGAATATACCTATGGATTAATGAAAGAACATTTGCAATTTTGGGTAATGGTTACATTTGCTGTTATAAGCTTAGGTGCTTTGGCTATGATTTTTGCTCTTACTAAAAATAAGCCAAAGGCAAGAATGATTGTTAGTATTGTGCTTACCTGTGTAATTTCGGCGGGTAGTACAGTTTATACTATTGCAATGGGAAAAACTCACGGTTACGACTCAAAAAATTATATGAATGCTTTGGTTATTAACCACAAGGACGATATAGACCTACCTAATTGTCAAAATGTTAGAACAGACTTTTATGAGATGATGGATAATTCTGCTATGCACTGGCAAATACCGTCTATTCAAGCATTCCACAGTGTTGTACCTGGTTCGGTAATGGATTTTTATAACGATGTTGGCGTAAATCGAGATGTTGCATCACGTCCTACTACCAGTGAATTTGCATTGCGTTCACTTACTTCTACACGTTGGCTTATTGATTATATAGATGACTCTAAGAGCTTTGCTAATAGCAGTGGAGTTACAGCAATGCCTAACTGGAAATATTATGATAGACAAAGTAAGTTTGATATATGGGAAAATGAGAATTATATCCCTATGGGCTTTTCTTATGATAACTATATAACAGAAAAAGAGTACGAGGATTGTGTAGTATCAAACCGCACAAAGCTTATGCTTAAAGCTATGGTGCTTACAGATGAGCAAATTGCGAAATATAATATAGACAAAAGCAAACTTATAAAGGTTAACGACCAAACCTTTACAGGCACTGTTTATACAGAGGATTGTAAAAATAGAAATAAACAGTGTTGTAGTAGCTTTGAATATACAAAAACAGGCTTTACCGCAAAAATAGACAGAACTAAGGAAAGTGAAAGTACATTGATGTTTTTCAGTGTTCCTTACGAATCAGGCTGGTCAGCACAGGTAAATGGTAAGGCTGTAGATGTAGAAAAGGTTAATATCGGCTTTATGGCTGTTGAAGTTCCTGCAAATAAGGTATGCAATATTGTCTTTACTTATACTACCCCTGGGTTAAAAACAGGTATTATGGCAACCTGCATTGCTTTTGTTGTATTTGCAGTGTATTTGGTATTCTGCTATATTCTCTGCAAAAAGCCTATAAAGCAAGGCAGAAAATATAGAATAGTTTATAACCATAAAACCTTTTACGAAAAAGCGATAATAAAAGCAAGCAGATGGAAAAAAGAAAAAAACACAAATGAAGAAACCTTGGAAAATGATAATAAATAAGATTTTTCAATGTTTTTTCAAGCAGAGAGGTGTACTATGTCATTTGGTGAAAATATACTTAAATATAAAGAGGATATTTTACAGGATTTACAAAAAGTGCTTTCTATAGAGTCGGTATCGGCAGAGGGTAGCCAAAAACCACAGCAGGCATTGGAGTATATGCTTAACCGTGGCGAAGAATTGGGCTTAATGGCGGAAAATATTGATAATATAGTAGGACACCTGCAATATGGTAAGGGTGAAAAGCTATGTGGAGTGCTTACTCACCTTGATGTTGTACCTGCTGGCGAGGGCTGGACAGTGCCACCTTTTAATCTAACAAGAAAAAATGGCAGATTATACGGCAGAGGTGTTGCAGACGATAAAGGCTCTGCTGTGATTGCAATGTACTGCTTAAAGGCATTAAAGGATAATAATGTAGTTTCAAACAGTGCAATAAGACTTATATTAGGTACTAATGAAGAAACAGGTATGACAGATGTAGAGCATTATTTTTCTAAATACCCTGTGCCTGATTTGTGTTTTACTCCTGATTCTGACTATGGTATATGCTGTTGTGAAAAAGGTATTTTACAGATTACTATACAAGGGGAAAATAACAGTAGTTTAATTAAGTATGCTAAGGGTGGTAATGCAGTAAACGCTGTGCCTGATATTGCAGATTTTATTCTGCAAACAGCAGAGAAACCTGTTTTTAATGACAATAATTGCATTACAACTATAGATGATAACAATGTAAAAGTGCAATACAAGGGTAAGGCTTCACACGCAATGGAGCCACACAAGGGTATAAACAGTATTACAATGGCTATTAATTTGTTAAGCCAAAAGTATGATATAAATAGCCTTGGCTCTGTCCTACAGTTTGTACAAAAATATATTGGCAACACTACAAATGGAGCACTTCTTGATATAGATAACTTAGATGAGCAATCAGGTGCAGTTACTGTAAATGTAGGAGTTATAAATATAGAAAATAATAAGGCTTCTATAAAGGTGGATATTCGTTACCCTGTTACATCAAATTATGAAAAGATATTGTCAACAGTTTCTGAAAAAGCAGAGGAGTTTGGGTTATCTGTAGTAGTTAACCACCATTTAGCACCTTTAAATGTACCACAGGAAAGTAAAATAATTAGTATTTTAGAAAATTCCTATAAAGAAATAACAGGCGATATGCCTAACCTATATTCAACAGGTGGTGGTACCTATGCACGCTCTCTTAATAATAAGGGTGTAGCCTTTGGACCTGTTTTTCCAGATGATTATTCAAATATGCACAAGCCTGACGAATCTTTAAATGAAGAAAAATTCTTTCTTCATGCACAAATTTGTTTAGAGGCTATGTACAGAATGTTTACAGAATAAAATTTATATAGTGAGGAATGAAATTTCAATGTTTATCTCAATTGAAGGAACAATAAAAAAACAAGCAAAACAAATTTTGGCTAAAAATAACTGGGTAAAATCTATAGTAGGCTCTTTATGTGTACTGTCTACAGTTGCAATAGGTGTAATTATTTTTAACGGAGCAACACTTTTCTTGTCAGAGGATATCCTACGTAAGCCTATTGATTTAGCGATTATGGTGTTTGTGGCTGTTGTAGCTTTGGTGGTGTATTTGTTATTGTCACCGGTTTATACAGGTTATGTGAGATTTATTGATAAATGCAAATCAAGTAAAACAGGGGATATAGAAGATGTTTTTTATTATTTCAATAAAGACAAATATATCCACACTGTACAGCTTAATTTAATGCTTGCTTTGTTTTATGGGGTTATGTTTATTGTTTGTTTTGCACCTGCTATTGTTATGCTTGTAATTTCCAGTATAGGTGTGGGTAACGAAGTTGTGTTACAGATATGTGCACTATGGCTTGGTATTTTTGGTGGATTAGCATTTTTCTTTTTATCAAGATTTTTAAATATGGCTACATATTTATATGTAGCAGGTTTTAATTACAGAAAAGAAATGGAGCTTATAAAAGCATCGGTTAATATTGTAAAGAGAAATTTAGCAAGAAATATTAATCTTTATCTTTCATTTTTACTTTGGCTTATTCCATGCTTTTTTGTGTTGCCAATAATATTTATTTACCCATACTTTAAGCAAAGTATCGTGTTAAGTCAGTTTTATGTATACGATATGGAAAATAACAACCCAAGCTCACCATACTTTCAAAGCAATGTAAAAATAAACACTCAGCAGGATTTATTTAGCACAGATAATACAGCATTTAACCCAAATGTAAATAGTGTGTCCCAATAATTAGCAGAAAAAATAGTACAACTCAACCTATAATTCTAAATAAATACAGTGTGTTTTTGCTTAAATCAACAAACAATTAAAAATGCCTTTATTCTAAATAAAAACAGTGATATAATGAAATAATGGCTTATGCTGTTTTTTAACAGTGCAATGGGTATGTATAGTTAAGGTGGTAATAGTAATATATGTTAGTATCAGTTTGTGTTATAGCATATAATGAAGAAGGTTGCCTAAATGGCTTATTTGATGACATTAAAGCTCAAACATATAACCACAGCCAAATAGAAGTGGTGCTGGTTAACAATGGCTCAACAGACAATACACAGAATGTTATGTCTGATTTTGCCAATAATAGCGATTTTTATGATGTTAGGGTTATTAATCGAGAAAGAGGCAATCAGGCACAGGGCTGGAACACTGCCTTGATGAATACAAAAGGCGATATTATTATAAAGGTTGACGCTCACGGAAAAATTCCAGATAACTTTGTTGAAAATAATGTAAATACTATTTTGCAAGGTGAAGCTGTGTGTGGTGGTGGCAGACCTAATATCCCTGTTAAAGAAACGCCCTGGGACAACACCCTGCTTGTTGCTGAGGAATGTATGTTTGGCGGTAGCTTTGCCAAATACCGAAATCCACAACAAAATAAGGAATATATAAACAGCATTTTTAATGGTGCATATCGTAAAGATGTATTTGCTAAGGTGGGCGGTTTTAACGAGGCTTTGGGTCGTACAGAGGATAATGAATTTCATTACCGTGTAACACAGGCTGGCTTTAAAATTTGCTGTAGTCCTGATATTATCTCATACCAATACATAAGAAGTAGTCTTAAAGGTATGATACAGCAAAAATATCTAAACGGATATTGGATAGGTTTAACAGTGAAAAAATATCCTAAGTGCCTTTCTCTGTTCCACTTTGCACCATTGACACTTGTACTAGGGCTTATAGCTTGCTGTGGTTTTTTGGCTGTTGGCTTTCCTTGGTTTTTAATCGCCTTGGCTATTATGTATATGTTATTTGATATGTATATAACCTACAACGCCCTTAACAGCGGTAAAAAGAATAAATATATGGTGTTGTTGCCATTTATATTTCCTGCTTTGCATATATCATACGGAGTAGGAACAATATTGGGGTTGCTTCACCCTAATATAAAAAGCTCAGACCTAAAAAATGCAAAGGAAAGAGTTAGAGAAGTAAAAAGATATTTTAATCAATAAAAACGTACAAAGGGGATTAGCGGACCCCCTTTGTATAAAAATATATAATTTTGAAAATAACGGTTTAATATAAATTCTACGAGAGGTGTAGCAATTAATGGAGAAGGTAGAATTTACTCCTGAACAGCTAAGAGAATTACAGCTAAAAGAATTAGAAACTCTTGTGTATTTCAAAGAGTTTTGTGATGAACATAATCTTTTGTTTTATTTTTGCGGTGGTTGTTGCATCGGTTCACTAAGAAACAAGGGCTTTATCCCTTGGGACGATGACATTGATATTATGATGCCTCGTAAGGACTATGAAAAATTGCCTAAGCTTTGGAAAAAATATTCTAAAAATAAGCGTTTTTTATGTCTTAAAACTAACGACGAAATATTTACAGGTAACATTTTTACCACTATAGTAGACACAGAGGGTACCTGTGTAAAGGCAAATCAGGCACACTTGGATATTCCACACGGTTTAGTTATGGATGTATTCCCACTTGATGGTTGTCCAACAGGTTTAAAACGCAAGGTGCAAAAGCTGTGGGCTTTAATATACTCACTGTTTTTGGCACAGGTTGTTCCCGAAAATCACGGTGGTATATTGGCACTTGGTAGTAAGGTGTTGCTAGGAGTATTTAGGGGCAAAAAAATAAGAAATAAAATATGGCGTTTTGCCGAAAAACAAATGAGCAAATACCCTATAGATGATTGCGATAAAATTACAGAGCTTTGTGCAGGGCCTCACTATATGCAGTGTGAATACCCTAAAGAGGCTTTTACAAGTGCTGTATATAAAGAGTTTGAGGGAATGATGATGCCAATTCCGGCAGGGTATGATGCTTATTTAAAAACAGCTTTTGGTAATTATATGGACGAGCCACCTAAGGATAAACAGAAACCACATCACGATGTAGTTTACTGTAACATTAATCAAAGCTGTTATGATTTTGAAAATCCCTTTTTGAATAAGAAGTAAATTCGGAGGTTGAATATATATGATATACGGAGCAATATTGGCTGGCGGAAGCGGAACCAGAATGCATATTTCATCTATGCCAAAGCAATTTTTGCCGTTAAGAGGTAAGCCTATTATTATACACACACTGGAAAAAATGCTTGCTTGTAATAAATTTCACGCAGTATATTTAGGTGTGCACCCAGGCTGGATGTCTTATATGTATGATTTGTTGGACAAGTATAATGTAGACACAAACAGAGTTAGACTTGCCCCAGGTGGTGATACTCGTAACGAAACTATTTTTAGAGTAATTGACGAGATTAAAAGAGATTATGGCGAAAATGATGACGATATAATTGTAACTCACGACGCTGTAAGACCTTTTGTTACATTAAGAATTATAGAAGAAAATATAGAGGCAGCTGAAAAGTATGGTGCTTGCGATACAGTTGTGCCTGCAACAGATACAATAGTGTGCTCTGAAAACGGAGTGGAAATATCTGATATTCCTAAAAGAGAATTTATGTATCAGGGGCAAACACCTCAGTCTTTTAATGTTAAAATGTTAAAAGAAGTGTATGCACAGCTTACACCAGAGGAAATCTCAACACTTACAGATGCCTGCAAAATCTGTGTTATTAAAAATGTGCCTGTAAAGCTAGTTAAAGGCGAAACATTAAATATGAAAATTACAACAGTAAATGATTATGAAATAGCCGAGGTTATTGCCGGAGGGGTAAGAATTGATTAATTATATTTATCAGCTTATAAATCCTCAGTTTTTTTCAATAAAACTAAGCGATGTTAATACCGAGGGTAAGGTGTTGGTAAGACCAAAATATATGGCTATATGTCATGCCGACCAAAGGTATTACCGTGGTCAGCGTGATATGAAGGTGCTAAGCCAAAAATTGCCTATGGCACTTATACACGAATGTTGTGGAGAGGTGCTTTCTGACGAAACACATACTTTTCAACCAGGCCAGCAGGTTGTTTTAATACCAAACACACCTACAAGAAAGCTGAATCATATTTACGAAAACTACGACGAACAATCAAAATTTCTTTCAAGTGGTGATGACGGATTTATGAGGGAATTTGTAGACCTATCTCCCGATAGAGTTGTTCCCTGCGACGGTATACCACCACATATAGCTTGTATGGCTGAGTTTTATAGTGTAGCATTACACGCTGTAGACCGTATGCTTAATTTTGCTCATAGCTATCGTGAAGAAATTGCAATTCTAGGGGACGGTCCTCTTGCTTATGTTGTTGCAACTGCTTTAAGAGAGCGTATGCCTGGGAGTCATATAACTGTTATAGGCAGACGTCACCGAAAGTTAGCAAGATTTTCTTTTGTAGACAGAACCTATGTGGCTTATGACTTGCCAAAGGATTATTATTGCGACCACGCCTTTGAATGTGCAGGGGGAGAGGGTAGCTACGATGCTATTAGCGATATTATAAAACATATTCGCCCACAGGGTACAATTTTACTTATGGGTGTAAGCGAAAACCAAATTCCTATTGATACCAGAACGATTTTAGAAAAAGGACTAACTGTAGTAGGAAGCAGTCGTTCCGGTAAGAAAAATTTTGAGGACGCTGTTGCACTTATGCAAACACAGCGTATACGCCGTAGATTAGGTAGTATTATTTACGAGGATTTACCTGTTAATAATATAGATGATATTCATCGAGTATTTGCAACCGACCAAGATACACCATTTAAAACGGTTTTTCAGTGGAATTTGTAACATCAATAGGGTAACTTATAATTGATTTTTATTTTCTGTTAAAAATGTAGAAAATTGTCTTAAATTTAAAAATAACATTTATTTTTACTTTAGCAGTTGATATAATCCAAGATAGTAGAGTAAAGTTTTATACTCTATAAGAAAGCCTTAAAGTTAAACTGAGAGGAGTAACTAACTTGTCTGAGAAAGTGAAAAGTAAAAGAAATAAATCAGCAACGACAAAACGCCCTACTTGGAAAACAGCATTAATTTGTGTGTTAAGCATTATAATGCTTGTTTCAGGCTGTGGTATGATATATTTTTATAATATTATAGGCTCAATAAACTATAAGCCTATTGACGATAAACCTAATACAAAGGCTACAACTACTTCATCGTCAGCTTTAACAGGCGACGGAGATACCTCTTTAGATTTGTTTGACGGTACATTGCTTAACGACCCAATGATACTTAATGTAATGATATACGGTGAAGACAGCGGTGTAGACAGTACAACTGATTTTGGTAGAAGTGATACTATGATTATGGTATCTATTGATAACCGCCATAAGCGTGTTAAGTTAACATCTTTTATGCGTGATATGTTGGTTACAATTCCATATACAGATGAAGCTGGCAACAGCCACGGATTAGACAAGCTTAATGCTGCATATAGTCTTGGTGGTGCCGAGCTTTCCGTAAAAACTATAGAAGCCAATTTTGGTGTTGATATAGACCGTTATGCTATTGTAAACTTTGCAAGCTTTAAGGGTATAATAGATGCCTTGGGCGGTATCGACATAAACCTTACACAGGACGAAATTGACTATATTAACTGGCAAACATATCTAAATGGTCAATCAGAAGAAAGATACGAGCTTCAGGTAGAGCCTGGTCTTGTTCATCTTAATGGTAGACAAGCCCTATGGTATGCACGAAACAGAGGCTATGAAGAAGACGAGCACCCAGAGTTTGTAGTAGAGGGTGACGATTTTGACAGAACCTCAAGACAGCGTAACCTTATGCGTACATTAATGGGCGAGTTTAAAACAGCCAGCATTACTGATATTATTAAAGTAGTAAACGAAATTGGACCAATGATTACAACTAACCTTAAAAAGGACGAAATTACCACATTGGTTGCCAATGCTTTAACATATCTTTCTTATGATATCGAGGAGTTCAGCTTGCCAACAAGTGATTGTTATCAGTATGGCTGGTACAAACAGCAGTCTGTACTTGAGATTATAGATATGCAGGGTATGCGTACACAGCTTGCTAAGTTTGTATTTGGTGAAGAGTCTGTAGTAGCAAATAACGAAGAAATCGAAACCGACCCACCAACTGAGCCTGCATCATATACAGGTTATTCCGATACATTAGATGATAGTTATTATGAAGAAAGTTACGACTATTGATAATAGGAACATATAATATTTTAATAAACACAGAAACAGCAAGAGCCACAGAGGTTTCTTGCTGTTTTTATATGGTGCTATATTATTTTTTATCAGCTCTGCCTGCAAGATAATCTAAGGAAACCTCAAATAGGTCAGCAATTTTAATTAGAATTTCTAACTTAGGTTCCCTTGTCATTAGCTCATAATTTTGATATGCCTTTTCGGTAATATCGCAGTATATTGCTACTTGACATTGAGTTAATCCTTTTTCTTTTCTACATTCTTTTAAACGCTTAGCCAAAATATCTCTCATAATTCATCACCTACATTTGTTCTTGACAAAAATAGTTTAATGAATTAATATAAAACATATACCAACGATTGTTGGTGTTAATGTAAAAGGAGAATGTTTATGGCAGAATTTTGTATTGATTGTTGGAATAAAATAAATGGAACTACATATAAGGAAAATGAGTATGTTATTTCTAAAGAATTAGAATTATGCGAGGGGTGTGGACAATACAAAAATGTTATTGTGATGAAAAAAGAAAATACAATAAAAGGGTTATTAAAAATTCTTTTATTTTACGATATGTGATTATTAATTGATAAAGATACGTGCTTAATTTTGAAATTTCACTGCAACAGTTTACTTTAGCTTGATAATATGTTATACTAAACTTCATTGAATACAGAGTGTGGGTATTTTGTACTTAACTTTGGATTAAAAAATGGTTAAATAAATTATTTGTAATACATACAAGGTGATAAAAATGAAGCATAAAAGAATAGTTGTAAAGGTTGGTACTTCTACTTTAACCTATGAAAATGGTAAGATTAATTTACGCAGACTTCAACAGTTGTGCAAGGTGTTAAGCGACTTGCAAAATTCTGGCAGAGAGATAATTTTAGTAAGCTCAGGTGCTGTTGGTGTAGGTATTGGTAAGCTAGGCTTAAAAGAGCGACCAACATCAACGCCGAAGCGACAGGCACTTGCGTCTATAGGTCAGTGCGAGCTTATGTTTATGTACGATAAAATTTTCAGCGAGTACAACAATATTGTATCTCAGGTGTTGTTAACAAGAAGTGTTATAGATGACCCTGTATTGCGTACAAATGCACTTAATACCTTTGAAACATTGATAGATATGGGCATTATACCTGTTGTAAATGAAAATGACACAGTATCTACAGCAGAAATTGAGGGTGCAAACTTTGGTGATAACGATATGCTGTCGGCATTAGTTGCAAAGCTTATTACTGCCGATATGCTTGTTATTATGACAGATATAGACGGTCTTTTTGAAACTAACCCAAGAGAAGACCCTTACGCAAAGCTTTTAAAGCGTGTACCTGAAATTACAGAGGATATAAAGAAAATGGCAGGTGGCACAGGCTCAAACCGTGGCACAGGTGGAATGTCCTCTAAAATTTCAGCTGCTCAGGTTGCTACAGAAAGCGGCGTAGAATGTTGCATACTAAATGGTAGCAACCCTGACATTTTGTATCAGCTTATAGATGGTCACAACCCAGGAACAATTTTTGAAGCAAAAAAATAAATGTTAAAAACCCACCCTAATCAAAGCATTTTACTAGTGTGCTTTAATTAGGGTGGGTTGTGTTATGTTTTTTAGTTGTATTTGTGTTAAGTTATTACATCAAGTTGTTTGTGGTAGCTTTTTTGCGGATTTAACTCTTCTTTTCCACATTGGCAGGTAGAAAAGCATAAGCATTGGGTAAAGCTCTAATCTGCCTGCAAGCATATCAAACATTAATACATATTTTGACAGTGGAGAAAAGAAAGAGAAGTTAGATGCTGGTCCAACCTTTGATAATCCAGGGCCGATATTACATATACAAGCAAGTACACCTGTAAAGTTTGTTTCAAAGTCGTAGTTATCAAAAGCGATTAGAAAAACAGACAATGCAAAAATTGCTACATAAGTTATAAAGTAAACATTTACACTTCTTAATACAGCGTGGTCTACAACCTTGTTGTCTACCTTTATTTTGCGTACTGTACCAGGGTGAGCTAATAGCAAGATTTGATTTTTTATTGTTTTAAATAAAATAATAAATCTGGATACTTTAATACCACCACCTGTACTACCTGCACAGGCACCAACAAACATAAGGGCAACCAATACACACTTAGAAACCGACGGCCATAGATTAAAGTCGGTGGTAGAATATCCTGTAGTAGTTATAAGAGCAGATACTTGGAAGGATACATTAAGCAGATTGTCAAAAAACGAAACTGCTGTATTATAGGTGTTTATCATAATAATTGTAATGGCAGTAAATATAATGCCAAAATAACAACGTACCTCTGTCATAGTAAGGCTAAGTTTAACCTTTTTTATTATGATAAAATAGAATGCGTTAAAGTTTACACCAAACAAAGCCATAAAGATAGTTACAATCCATTGAATAGCAGGAGAATAACTGGCAAAGCTGTCATTTTTTATGCCAAAACCTCCTGTGCCGGCTGTTCCAAAAGCAGTAGACAAAGCATCGAAAACAGGCATTTGTGCCACAAGAAGCAGAATAAATTCCATAACGGTTAAGAATATATAAATTAGATATAGAATTAATGCTGTAGAACGTACTTTTGGCACAAGCTTGCCAACGCTTGGTCCAGGGCTTTCTGCACGCATTAGGTGCATATGACCACCGTGGTTGTTATCTCGTGAAACTAATGGGACAATTGCCAACAGAAATACAAGCACACCCATACCGCCAAGCCAGTGTGTAAGGCTTCTCCACATTAAACCACCGCGTGATATTGCTTCAACATCTGTAAGAATACTGCAACCTGTAGTAGTAAAGCCCGATACGGTTTCAAAAAATGCGTCTGTAAAGTTTGGTATATCTCCGCCTATTATAAAAGGAAGTGCACCAAACACACTCATTATTATCCAAGCTAACGCTACTGTTGCAAAACCCTCTTTTACATTAAAAACAATCTTTTTTGGTCGCAGTAAAATTAATACACTACCAACAGCTAAACAAATTAATATAGTTAGTAAAAATGCAAGAAATTGTTGTTCACCGTATATTATTGATACCACTAACGGTAACGATAAAAATATACCCTCTATTGCTAAGATACAGCCTAAAATAAAAATAATACTTCTATAATTCATTATAATAAACCTCGGTTAATTGATAATGTCGTCAATGTCGTTAAAGCCTATATGGGTAGTTACAACAATTACATTGTCACCACATTTTATGCAGTCGTCACCACGAGGGATTATAATTTTACCCTGACGACTTATACAGGCTATAAGCAAATTGTTTTTTAAATTTAGTTGAGAAAGAGGTGTATCTGTAATTTTTGAGCTTTGTTCAACTTTAAATTCTATTGATTCAACACGGTCGTCGCACCAGTGGTATAGACTTTCTATATTACCGCTTCGTTTAGAATTTTGTTTACCACGAACATAAGCTATTATCTTTTCCGCAATAAGCATTTTAGGGTGAACAACACTGCCTAGCTCTAAATTTCGTATAACATTGTTGAAATTAATTCTGTTAACCTTAGTTATTACCTTTGCATCGGTAATTTTTTTAGCGTAAAGTGTAAGTAAAATGTTTTCTTCGTCTATTCCGGTTAAAGGAATAAACGCATCAGTGTTTTCCAAACCTTCTCGTAAAAGTAAATTTTCATCAGTACCGTCACCGTTAATAACAAGCACTTTATCTAATGCTTCACTAAGCTCGTTACATTTTTCTTTATTAATTTCGATAAGCTTTATTTGAATACCCATATCGGTAAGCTGTTTAGCCAAATAGTAAGAGGTTTTACTACCGCCGATGATAATGGCATCTGTGATTTTCTTTTTTATCATACCTGTTTTCTTAAAGAAGAAATAGATATTTCGTGCAGTAGAAATAATTGTTATAATATCTCCTGCTTTAAGCTGATAATCACCGTTAGGTATTATAACCTCGTTATTTTCTTCTTTTTCTACTGTGCAAACAAGAAATTTAAAATCAAATTCCTTTTGTAATTCAAACAGCACCTTACCGTCTAATACATTGCCTGTTGGAATTTCAAATCTAATAAGCTCTACTTGGCTTTTTACAAATGGATTTGTACTTAAAGCGGCCGGCAAACGAACTAGTCTTGATATTTCCTTAGCTGTTTCAAGCTCTGGATTAATTATCATAGATAGTCCCAACTTTTCTTTTAAATATGCCTGTTCGTAACTATAATCAGGATTTCGTACTCTAGCTATAGTAGAACAGCCATCTCCAACCTTTTTGGCAATTGTGCAACAAAGAAGATTAAGCTCGTCAGATTCTGTAACAGCAACGAAAAGGTCAGCAGTTTCTATGCCTGCTTCTATTAGCACCTTATAGCTTGAGCCACTACCAACAACACCCATAACATCATAAGTGTTAGATATTTTATCTACTATTTCATTGTTAGTGTCTATAAAAGAAACATTGTGCCCCTCGCTTGATAGACAATCTATTAATGTAGTGCCTACTTTTCCGCAACCTACTATTATTATATTTAGGGCGTCTTTTTCTTTACCTGTAAAGATGTTCAGTTTATCAAAAAGTGACATTTTTATGCCTCCGTAAAAGTTCCATAGCTATTATAATGCTACGAAATAAATATACGGTAGTAATTATACCACAATAAATTAAAATTACAATTGCTAACTAGTTGATTTTACAAGTTTTTTTTACTTAAAAAGATTGATTTTTATAGTGTGTTATAATCTTATGGTTATACTCTGCATTATTACTTGATTTTTTAAATAATATTTGTTACCATAAGGTGGTATTTATAAATAAATTATGAACGGAGGACGAATTATGAGTACAGACAACATTATTGTTTTGTCTGCCTTTGCCATTTATATGGGTATTATGATTGTAATTGGTGCAATTTCATCAAAAGGCACGAAAAACAATGAAGATTATTTTTTAGGTGGTAGAAACCTAGGCGGTTGGACAGCAGCACTTTCAGCACAGGCTTCTGATATGAGTGGCTGGTTGCTAATGGGATTGCCTGGTTCTGTTTATCTTGCTGGTACAGGCGAGGTTTGGATAGCAATTGGTTTGCTTTTAGGTACAATATTAAACTGGTACATAGTTTCTGCAAGACTTAGAAAGTATACAATAGTAGCAGGTAACTCTCTTACTATTCCAAGCTTTTTCCAAAATCGTTACAGAGATGAAAAAGGTATTATTAAAATTGTATCAGCTTTAATTATCGCTGTTTTCTTTGCTGTTTACACAGCGTCTGCATTTAGCTCAGGTGCTAAGCTTTTTGCTACACTATTTGGTACAGCAGAAAATTACGGCAATGTTTACACAATAGGTTTGATAATTGCTGCCATTGTTATTTTAGTTTATACATTTATGGGTGGTTTTAAGGCTGTTTGTTATACAGACTTTATTCAGGGCTTGTTAATGCTTGTTGCAATTATGACAGTGCCTATAATTGCTTATTTAGGATTAACTTATAATACAGGCTTTGCAGATGCTCTAATAGAAAAGGGTGTTGTTAATCCTGAAAATTATCTAAACTTTATGAAAAATGAAGATGGTAGCGGTGTTTCTGCTGTTTCTATTATTTCTAACCTTGCTTGGGGCTTAGGTTATTTTGGTATGCCACATATTCTTATTAGATTTATGGCAGTTAAAAATGATGCTGAAATTAAAAAGTCAAGAAAAATCGCTATTGTATGGGTAATCATTTCTCTAATTGCTTCTTGTTGCATAGGTTTGGTTGCAAGAGGTTACCTTACAAACACTTTAGATGCTGCTACAAGCGAAACAGCGTTTATTGTTTCAATTCAGCAGTTATTCTCTGGTAACTTTGTACTTGTATTTATTGGCGGTATATTCCTATGCGGTATTCTTGCTGCTATTATGTCAACAGCAGATAGCCAGCTATTGGTTACAGCATCAGCTGTTTCTGAGGATATGTATAAGGGTGCTATTAAGAAAGACGCTTCTGAAAAGAGTGCCCTAAATGTAGGTCGAATTGCTGTTATAGTTGTTGCTGTAATTGCTTTCCTTATTGCTTTAGACCCACAGTCAAGTATTATGACATTGGTTTCAGACGCTTGGGCAGGCTTTGGTTCTGCTTTTGGCCCTGTTGTATTACTTGCATTATTCTGGAAACGCTCAAATCTTGCAGGTGCTATTAGCGGTATGGCTGTTGGTGCACTAACTGTTATTGTTTGGGACTATATTCCACTAGTAAATGGTCAAACACCATACGCAGCAACAAATCTTTATTCTCTTGTTTTAGGCTTTGCTTTTGCATTAGTTGTTAATGTAGTAGTTTCACTACTAACTAAAGCACCATCTAAAGAGATTACAGACGAATTTGATTCTATTAAAACAGTAGAAATTTAATAGATACATCATATTGTATTTGTAATAACAATATAATAATAAAAAGAAAGCTACTGATTAGGTATATTAATACTTGTCAGTAGCTTTTAATTTTTTAATACATATAAAATAATTTAGCGTTTTATTGTGCGAAAGCACTTTACTAATTTACAATAATATGATAAAATTTTCAATAAGGTTTTATCCTGATGAAAAAACGAATGGTTAAAATAAGGTTTTAGGGGGAAGATTAATTGCTTACACATATTGGTACACATACAATAGAAACCGAAAGATTAATACTTCGCAGATTTAATTATACCGATGATGAAGATATGCTACAGTACTGGGTTGCTGACGAAAGAATACAATCTTTATATTCTGAGCCTGTATATACTACCAAAGATGAAGTAAAGGGATTATTGGATAAGTATATAGGTTTCTATGATAAAGATGATTACTACCGTTGGGCAATTATAGAGAAAAAGTCAAATAAGTGTATTGGTCAAATTGCGTATTTTCTTGTGGATAATAAAAATCATTTTGCCGAAATAGAGTATTGTATTGGAACAGAATTTCAGTGCAAGGGCTATGCTACCGAGGCTACTAAGGCGATTATTGAATATGGTTTTAAGAAAATTAATCTTCACAAGGTACAAATTTGTACTAAAACTATTAACCAACCATCTAAACGAGTTATTGAAAAATGTGGTTTAACCTATGAGGGTACTATGCGTGATTTCTTTTATATGAACGGAGAGTATGTGGGAAGATTGTATTTTTCTATACTTAAAAGTGAGTTTGAAAATAATTAATATCTATAAAGGAGAACTAAAAAATGAATTCTAAACTACAGGACAAAAGCACTGATTTACTATTCGAGGCTATACTAAACCTAAAGACAGTAGAGGAGTGTTATAGCTTTTTTGAAGATTTATGCACTGTGCCAGAGTTAAAGGCGATGTCACAGCGTTTAGTTGTTGCAAGAATGTTAACTCAAAAAAAGGTTTACAGTGCCATTGTTGAAGAAACAGGTGCCAGCACAGCTACAATAAGCCGTGTAAATCGCTCTTTAATTTATGGTTGCGACGGCTATAAAATGGTGTTTGAAAGAATGGACAAATCAGATAAGGACGCAGAGTGATGTTAAGCTATTCTTACTTTGCAGATTATTACGATAATCTTACCAATAATGTAGATTATAAGCAGTGTGCAGAATATTTATTAAAGCTGGCTGAAAAATATAATCATTCTATGGGTATAACACTAGACCTTGCCTGTGGAACAGGTTCTCTAACTGTTATGTTAAAGAAAATGGGTGTAGATATATATGGTATAGACGCATCTCCTGAAATGTTGTCGGTAGCACAAGAAAAGGCACTTGATAACGAAATAAGCGGTATGCTTTTTCTGTGCCAAAAAATGCAAAATCTAGACCTTTATGGCACTATAGATACTTGTATTTGTACTCTTGATAGTATTAACCATATAACTAATATACAGGACGTGCAAAAGGCTTTTTCTAAGATTTCATTTTTTATGAACCCAAAGGGACTATTTATTTTTGATGTAAATACTTTATATAAGCATCAAAACGTTTTAGCTGATAATACTTTTGTTTATGATACAGAGCAAGTATATTGCGTGTGGCAAAATACATTGTTAAAGGACAATAGAACAGTGGATATATCTTTGGATTTTTTTGAAAATCTTGACGGTATGTATAGACGCTACAGCGAAAATTTTAAAGAGAAAGCTTATACCCACGAAGAAATTTGCCAAATGCTTGATGTGGCTGGTTTTAAATTGTTAGATGTATTTGAAGAAATGACATTTAATTCCCCAAAATCAGACAGTCAGCGTAATATATATGTAGCTGAGAAAATATAAATTTAAGGATAGATAAAAATGGATAAAATAATAAGATGTATAACAAGTGACGGTAGTATAATGGCTAGTGCTGTAGACAGTACCGAGATAGTTGCCACTGCACAGCATTTGCATAAGCTTTCACCTGTTGCCACCGCAGGTTTGGGCAGACTTCTTACAGGTGCTTCTTTAATGGGAGCACAGCTTAAACAGAAAAAGGCGGCTCTTACTTTGCGAATAAAGGGTAATGGACCTTTAGGAGCTGTTGTTGCTTCTGCTACCAGCGACGGAAATGTGCGTGGCTTTGTAGAAAACCCAGGTTGTCGTACCGAGTATTATGACAATGGTAAGCTTAATGTAGGCAGAGCTGTAGGTAAAGACGGACACCTTTTTGTAGTGCGTGATTATGGCACAGGAGAGCCTTATAATGGCGTTGTAGAGCTTGTTAGTGGTGAAATCGCAGAGGACATAACCTCTTACTATGCAAATAGCGAGCAAATTCCTACTGTTTGTGCATTGGGTGTATTGGTAGATAAAAATGACGGCGGTTTAATGCTTGCCGGTGGATTACTTATACAGCTTCTTCCTGGAGCAACAGAGGAGGCTATAACAAAGCTAGAAGAAAATATTTCTAAACTAGAGTCTGTAACAACAATGCTTGCAAAGGGCATAGAGCCTGTTGAAATGTGCAAGCTTGCTTTAGAGGGCTTTGAAGTAGAGGTATTAGACGAAATGCCTGTACACTATTATTGCACCTGTAGCAAAGAAAGAGTTATGCAAAGCTTTGCTACCTTGCAAGATGAAGAACTTAGAAGCTTGTTAGATGATAACAACAAGGTAGAGGCTGTGTGCCATTACTGTAATAAAAAATATGTGTTTACAGGTGATGACATAGAAGAACTAATAGCCTCACGCAAATAAAATAAGAAAAAACTTAATTATTTGGGGTAAAGGTGTGTTTGCTTTTACCCCGAAATCATTAAAAATTTTAAAAAAATATATTGTTGTGTCTGTTTTTTTGATACATAATAGTTTAAAAAATGGCTTTAGAATGCGTGTTTTAAAAAAGTTGAAAATTTTTTAAAAAAATATGAAAAAAGCCTTGACTTTTATAGCGATATAGTGTATTATAATACCTGTCGCTGATGAGGAAACGAAAAACACGGACACGAAATCAAGCGAAATTCCAGTTGTGGGAGCATAGCTCAGCTGGGAGAGCATCTGCCTTACAAGCAGAGGGTCACAGGTTCGAGCCCTGTTGTTCCCACCAAAAT
>JAXJTR010000107.1:0-3827 GCA_036309465.1 Acutalibacteraceae bacterium | reverse complement strand
TACATAATGTTGTTGATAAGACGTGTAACTAACTTTGAATTGTATAGTGGATCTGGCAAAACGTCACGCTTTGCTATTGAACCTCTTCTTGGCATTTTACTTCCCTCCTTCACAATTTTTGAGATATCATAGGTACTCGAAAGTGACAACTTCCGTTTGCCAACACAGAGGCTCTTATCTATATATAAAAGCACATCTGTATTGTACTGTAACTCTTTTAGTTGTCGTAAATTTTAGTTAATCCTATGGTTATTTAGATTACATTAATAATAAATTACTTGCCAGCCTTTGGACGCTTAGCACCGTACTTTGAACGAGCTTGCATTCTCTTTGCAACACCCTGAGCATCAAGTGTACCTCTGATGATGTGGTAACGTACACCAGGGATATCCTTAACTCTACCACCACGAATTAGAACAACGCTGTGCTCCTGTAGGTTGTGGCCAACACCTGGGATATATGAAGTAACCTCAATACCATTTGATAGTCTTACTCTGGCAATCTTTCTAAGAGCTGAGTTAGGCTTCTTAGGTGTAGCAGTTTTTACAGCAGTACATACGCCTCTCTTCTGTGGTGAACTCTGGTCGATAGCAACTCTCTTCTTAGAGTTCCAACCCTTTAGTAGAGCAGGAGCCTTAGCTTTCTTCTCTGTAACCTGACGACCTTTTCTAACCAACTGATTAAATGTAGGCATAGTTCTCCTCCTTTCCTCAAACATAAAAATTTTTTATATGTTAATGCACCTATATTATAGACACATTTAACAGCGATTATTTACTATTGTACAAAATTATTACAACAGCAGTGGGATTTACTTGTGTTTTTAGTTATAATTTACAGCTGATTTTCTGTAGTTTTTACTAAATTACATACTTCCCAACAGTTTCTAATACTAACACAATTTCGCCTTATTTGTCAACTGTTTTTTTAATAATCAGCTTCAAAATAAAGCCTTTAATTCCAACAAATTTTGAACAAATTCCATATATATAATGATAATTATTTTATTTTAAAATTTTTTAATTTCTTGCAACAATTCAGGAAAAATTATACACTTAATTTATGTAAACCGGTTTTAAAAAAATTTTCTGTATAATTTGCAAACCGCAATTAATTGCAATATTATGATGTAAATTGGTACAGAACTCAAGGAGGTAAAAAATGAATAACGATTTTAGTGCCCTTGTAAAAGCGGCAAAAAAAGGAGATCGCCATAGTTTTGCGTTGCTGTACTCTAATATTTACAAGGAGTTATACAGATATGCTTTATTTACTTTAAGAAGCCAGCAAGATGCCGAGGATTGTGTAAGCGAGGCTGTAATAGATGCCTACCGAACTATAGGCAACTTAAAAAACGAAGAAAGCTTTAAGGCTTGGTTTTTTAAAATACTTTCTGCAAAATGTAAGCGTAAGATGAAAGAATATTATAAAAACCCTCAAAAAGAAATAGATTTTTCTTTAGAATACTTTGACGACCTTGACACAGGGATTGATTTAAAAAATGCTTTTCTTACATTATCAGACGAAGATAGAATGATAATTTCTCTTACAATATTCGGTGGATACAGCTCTAAAGAAATTTCTAAAATTATAAAAATGAACAGCAGTACAGTGCGTTCACGATATTCAAGAGCATTAGATAAGCTAAGAAGTATATTACAAGATTAAACCATATTATAAGGAGGTTTACTTATGAACAACAAGGATTTATTAAACAAAATACATAGTCGTACCAACACATTAGAACCTACCGACAGACTTTCTCCTGATTCTGTAGAGGAGCTTTTGGGTGGTGTTAAAAGAAAAAGCTACAAAGGTGTTATTTCTGCCTGTGCTACCCTTTGTGTTTTATGTGCAGTTATATTAAACGGATTTTATACATTCGGCAACCACCATACCAACCCAACTATACCAGTAAAAAACAATAGTAACGCCCAATCCTATACAGAGGTTTATAAGGCTGTAAACACTATTAAAGAACAATACGAAAACGAGTACAAATATGCTCTACAATTTAATACAGTAGGAGATACCACTGTTGATGCTATACCTGAAAGCTCTGTCGATATAAGTGATTCAGTTGATAATTCTCTTACATTAGGTTCCTCAGCAGAAAACACATCTACAGAACACTCCGACACTAACATACAGGTTAAGGGTGTTGATGAGGCTGATGTTGTAAAAACAGACGGAAAATATATTTACTCTATTTATGACGAAAAAATTTATATATCAGAAGCAAACAACGGTAACCCAAAGCTTATTTCTACTATTGATATAAACTCTGATAAAATTGAACACGAACACTACGAAATGTACATCTATAATAACATACTTGCTGTTGTAGCAAACAGTTATACAGCTACCGAAGAAACAAGTGATGATATAATCACTAACAGCATAGATTACAGCACTATTTGCGGTGGTTATCTAAGCAATTCACAGGTTACAGTAATGATATTCGATTTATCTGATAAAGAAAATCCTAAGGAAATTTCTAATCTAACTCAATCAGGTAGATTTACTACTACAAGAAAAATAGATAATGTTTTATACATTACATCAGGTTATTCTATTAATAATTATTCTGAAATTGATAAAGACAACCCTGAAACTTATTGCCCAACATACAACGCTAACGGAACAACAAATTGTGTTCCTGCTGAAGCAATAGTAATTACAGAGGATATTAAAAGAATAACCTACACTACTATTTCATCAATCGACCTTAATTCGCCAGACGACTTTGCAGATATGTGCTCTATTTTAGGTAGTAACGAAAATGTTTATGCCTCTAAGAACAATATGTATGTCACTTGCAAGCAAGGCGATAAAACACGCATATCAAGATTTTCAATTGATGGAACTGAAATTGAAGAAAATGGTACTTTTGTAGTTGACGGTTATTTACTAGACCAATTTTCAATGGATGAACACAACGGTTATTTTAGAGTTGTAACAGAAGTGTATAACAATTCTGACGAAATGTACGATGTAGTATCGTCAGACGATTCATCTACCAGCCTTTATGTATTCGACAGCAACCTTGAATTAACAGGAAAAATCGAAAACGTTGCACAAGGTGAATATGTAAAATCTGTAAGATTTGACGGAGATATTGCTTATTTTGTAACCTTCCGCCAAACAGACCCATTATTTACTGTAGACCTTTCAAACCCTAACTCACCAAAAATTTTGTCAGAGTTGAAAATCCCTGGTTTTTCTGAATACTTGCACCCATTTGGCGATAATCTTCTTTTAGGCTTTGGCAGAGAAGCAGATATCGACACAGGCAGAACAGAAGGACTAAAGTTAACAATGTTTGATGTTGCTGATAAAACAAATGCAAAAGAACTTGCAACACTTGTTTTTGCAGACGATAGCTCTTATTCAGCAGGAGAATATAACCATAAGGCAATATTTATAGACCAAGAGAGAAATCTTATTGGTATACCATATATAACCTACACCCACGGAACTTCAGACGCATTTATAAAATCTTACTACCATATATTTAAGTATGACGAAGAAAGCAAAAAGTTTGTTTCATTCAAAAAGATAGAATTATCAGAAGACACACCTTGGGAAGATTTAAAAACAGAATGTATTCGTGGATTATATATTGGCGATTACTTCTATATTGTTGCCCCTTATGAGATATATTCTTATAACTACAATAATTTTGATACAGCAGGATATATAGATATGTCAAAAGAAAACTAATAGCAAACTAATAACAAACATTATTATCATAAAAAAATAATATCCATTTAATAAACCCAGCCCAACTGTACCATTATGTGTACAATTGGGCTGGGTTATTATAC